>JANQKH010000538.1 GCA_028281215.1 Phycisphaeraceae bacterium
ACGTCGAAAAGGATGAAGACTTCAAACGCCTCGCGAAGATGGACGGCGTGGCCGGCCTGGTGCCGGTGAACCGATTGATGGTGTCGCCGGAATTGGACAGCGACCGTGATTTACGTCAGGCCGCCGCCGCCATGCACGCCGACATGTTGTTCATCTACACGTTCGACACGCACTTTGACGTGGGCGATGCTCTGCCGCCGTTAAGCGTGGTCACGCTTGGGTTGTCGCCCAACCAGTTCGCCAACGTGACGACGACGGCGTCGGCCATTCTGGTCGACGTGCGCACCGGCTACGTGTACGGCTCGGCGGAGACCACCGCCGACACCCAGCAACTGGCCAACGCTTGGACCAGCAACGCCGCGGTGGATCAATCACGTCAGCGCACTGAACGTGAAGCATTTGAAGAACTGCTCGAGGAACTGACCGATCTGTGGCCGAAGGTGGTCGCCCAGCGCCGGCGGGCGCTGGCGACACGGTGAATTTGACGGATCCGAGCGCGTTCACGCCATCCATCACGGGTGCCATACTTTGGCCTGGCAAAGTGTGAATCGGTGACCGGGAACGAAAGGGATGCCGCACAATTTGCAAAACCAAGGTGTGGCACGCTGCCAATTGCATGCACGCCGGCACGCTCGGTCATTCCCGCCAGGCGTCCTTGCAATCACCCAGTATCTGCGCTGAAACACCGAACCCGCCACCCCTTTTCGCCGGTATAATCGGTTACCTGCGAAAGGGGCGTTGCATGTTCACAACACGCACACTGCCGTCCGCCAGTCTGTTGTTCGCACTTTTGATCGGCACGGTGTTCACACCCGTCGCCGCCCGCGCGCAAGTTGGCCAGCAATATTACGATCCGATCGCAATCGCCGCGCTGAAACGAAAGATCACGCAGGCCGAGGCGCAGGTCAAAGCGCTGGAAGCGGTGATCGCCGACCGTCGTAGGCAACTGGACGAAGCGCCGGCGATTGTTCGACCTGTTCAGGCACAGAAGGCGGAGGCGGAGAAGAAGTACGAAGCGGCGCGCATTGCCGCCAATCGAATCAACGATGCATTGCGTGAAGCAAACACAGGGCTGATCCGACTGAAGAAGCAATTGGAAGAATCGGTCAAGCAGAAACCGGCGTATAAAGCCGCACAAGCGGAGATGGAGAAGACGAAGGCCGACGCCGATCGTTTACGTGCGGCGGCGGATGAACGTCTGCGGGATGAATCGGATTACCGACGATTGGTGCAGACCGAAGCGCTTTATCAGGAACGACTCGACGCGGCGAAGGAGAAGCAGCAGGTCGGGCAGGTGTCACCAGAAGAATACCTGCGCGCGATCAAGGAGTTCGAAACCGCGCAAACCAAACGCCAAGCCTATCTTGAAAAACAGCTCGAACAGGATCCGGCGTATCAGCACGCGTTCAAACTGTACGAGAAAGCAAACGCCGCGTTTGAATCTGTGAGCACGGAACTGCGCGACAAAGCCTTATCCGACCCAACGATCACCGAGTTTGAAAAGACAATCGCGCAGGTGAAGAAACAGCAGAAGGACGCGATCCAATTCACTGCGGCGGCAAAGCGAGAAGTGTTTGCGCTGAACGCCAAACTCGCCCGTATGAAACGCCAGGCGGATACGTTCATCGCTGCGTTGAACAAAGTCATCCGCGACCGCGACATTCTCGACCGCAAAGTCAACGGCATGGTCTCCCGGCTGCGCTACCTGGAAAGCCTGCCGCCCCGACCGGTGGGGCAGTGAGGTGAACACATCCACAAATCGCGAGGATCTTTTTGCCATTGCTGCGGCTACAACCTGCGTGGCGCGCTGGACCAAGCGTGTCCGGAATGCGGTTACGCCGGCAGCGAACCCATTCGTGACCCTGCGAAATGTTTGCAACAACAACGCCGCGGTTATGCGAATCAGATTCTGCTCTGTGCGCTGTTCGGCATCCCGTGTATTCTGATCACACTCACCGAGAAGAGCTTCAGTCCCATTCTTGGATTAATCGGCCTGCTGTCGGTCTGTTTTGTCTGGTGGACGGTCGCTGGCATCCACCACTGGCGGCGAATTGGTAAGCAGATGCGATGACCATCGCCCCGTCACGCCGCGCAAGTGTTGTCGCCGCGATGGACGCCTTGGCCATCGACCGTCCAGACCGTCACGCGGTTGCGGCCTTCACTCTTGGAGACATACATCGCTTCGTCGGCGAAGTGAACGTACTGCTCCATCGGCAAATGCCCGGCATCGTCGGCATAGATGAGACCGACGCTGATCGTCACATCGATCGGACCGGCATCCGTTTCGATCGGTGTGTCGGCGACACACTGGCGGACGCGCTCCGCCATGCGCGCCGCGACTTCCAGCGTGACGGAATGGTCGACCGCGACCAGGAATTCTTCGCCGCCGAATCGGCCGACGATGTCCTCATCGCGCATGACCGCTTTGATGCGTTTGGCGACTTCGCACAACACTTCGTCGCCGACTTGGTGACCGAACTTGTCGTTGACGCACTTGAAATGATCGACGTCCACCATCATCGCCCCGATCGGCGCCTGTTCCACGGCGCATTGCTGCAGGGTGTTGTGGAAGCGTTCATCGAAGCCTGCTCTGTTCCAAAGGCCGGTCAATGGATCGACCTGTGCGTCGTTTTGCACGCCGTTCAACTGATCGATGAGTTCCAACTGCACGGCATCGTGGAACATCGCTTTGAGATCGCCCTCGAACATAGCCGCTAGGTCTTTGAGCACCTGCCTGGATTCATCGTCCAACGCGCGGGGTTTGGTGTCCATCACGCAAAGCACACCGAGTTGTTGGCGGTCGACGCTGCGGAGGGGAAAGTTGGCGAAGAACTGAATCGATTCATGCAACGCCTGCGCGATGGGGGCGGCGAGGGTGCCGGTTCGTATCGGATCACGCAAGTTGTCGATGATCAATGAGGTTTCATGGTGAGGCACGATCAAACGCGACGCTGTATTGATCCGTTCCCAGAACCATTCCGGTGCGCGCATGGATTCAAACCAGACGTCATCGCCTGTGCCCATCACAACCGTCACAATCGGCATATCCAGCGCGAAGTGCACCAACCGCGCAAGCCGGTCGATTCGCCGTTCAATCGGCGCTTCGTGCCTGGCCAGCGATGTCGGTACGAGCCCCTTGACGCCCTCAATCGAAGGCAATTCATGCATCTTTGACACCCCTGATGCTGCTCACGCTGCGTACCCTTCAACATCGGTTGACTGGCGCGTTAACCTGACGCAGTGACGGAAAAGTTTGAGTTTCATCACGTCACGGCCGGGCTCAATACGCATCGTTTGCCCATCTTGCCAAAGCAAGCCATGTCAACACCACGAACAACGCGCGCACATCATGCGCGGTACGCTATCTCCATGGCGCTGACACCTTCCACCATGCTCCCGCTCGGCATCCAGGCTCCCGACTTTGCTCTACCTGATGTGACGCGCGAGAACCAGATTGTTCGCCTCGCCGATTTCGCCGACTGCAAGGCGTTTTTGGTGATGTTCATCTGCAACCATTGCCCGTATGTGAAGCATGTGGCCAAGCAGTTGGCGGCCATTGGGCGCGACTATCAACCCCAGGGGGTGGGCATCGTCGCGATCAGTTGCAACGACGCTGAGGCCTATCCCGATGACGCGCCGGCAAAGATGAAAGAAGAAGCTGAACAGCGCGGTTACCCGTTCGCATACCTCTACGATGAAACCCAGCATGTCGCCCAGGCCTACACCGCCGCCTGTACGCCCGACTTCTTTCTTTTCGATGCACAAATGGAACTTGTTTACCGAGGTCAGCTCGACGAGACGCGACCGACGCGGATCAGTTCCGGCAACTACAACTTCGACGACAGTCCCGCCCACGGCGGTGACCTCCGCGCCGCGCTCGACGCCGTGCTCAGTGGTCAGCCGATCTCCGCGCAGCAAAAGCCGAGCCTCGGTTGCAACATCAAATGGAAGCCGGGCAACGAGCCGGAGTATTTTGCATGACACCACACACGCGATTTCAGCAGTTGAGTTGGGTCATCGTTGCCTTCTTTGGCATCGTCGTCGGCGAAACGCGCGCGAGCGGTGAGACCATCAAGGTGCTGACTTACAACATTCACATGTGGCAGCCGAAGGTCGACGATCTTGCGGCGGTGATCAAGGCGTCCGGCGCGGACATCGTCGGCTTGCAGGAAGCGTGGTCGGAATCGAAGAACCTCGAACTGGCGAAGAAGCTCGGTTTTCATGTCGCGTTCGGCGGACAAAACCCCACACAACGCGTGCCGCGCAAAGCTCATTGGATCAATCGTCATCACATGCCGCAGGTCTTGCTGACCCGCCATCGCATCGTCTCCGTCCGACACTTCAACGCCATGGAAGCGAAGAAAGACAAAACCAATCCCGACCTGCACGACGACGTGCCCATCTTTCGCGGCGGCACGTTGGCGCTGCTCGAAACCGCAAAGGGCAACCGCATCGTCGTCTTCGTGTTGCACTTGCATCCCTGGGGCGGCCCCGACAACGAGCGCATGACCAACATGCGCCTTGCTGAGATTAAAGGCATCCAATCCGTCCTCAAAAAACATGCCGACCTGCCCGTTATCCTTCTTGGTGATTTCAACACCGAGTCGCACCACGATCGTAAGACCGACTACAAGGTCACGCGATACCTTGAAAAACAAGGCTACACTGATCTTTACCGCGCCGTGCATCCGAACGTGAAAACCCACCCCGGCGTCACCTGCGGCAAGGACGGCCGCATCGACTTCATCTTCCACAACCGACACGCCAAATCGGTCGACGCCAAAGTCATCACTGATCAACAGTTCGGCTCACGTGGATACAAACAGTCGGATCACCTCGGTGTGTTCGGCGTTGTGACCGTCGGTAAATGATCCACGCGCCACCACCGCTCAATGTGAAATGCCGCTCAGGTTCAAGCCCACAATCCCCGCAATCACCAGTACGAACGACACGACCTTCAACGCGTTGACCTCATCGTTGAAAAACATCACGCCGATCAGCGCCAGCAGGCAGACCCCGACGCCGGACCACGTCGCGTACACCGTGCCGAGTGAGAAGTGTTTCATCGCAACGCCCAGCAATGCGAAACAGGCAAGGTAAAACACCACCACCGCGACGCCGAACCACGCGGCATGTTTGCCGCCCTCGAACGCCAGTTTCAAGAACGTCGTGCCGATCACTTCACAGACAATGGACGAAAACAACCAGAACCATTTCATGGCGGACTCCACTACTCTGAAACACCACAAGTCGCCTCAACGTGGCGGCGCCCCCAATTGCAATGAGTCGTTTCATCAATAAATATTGAACCAGTTCCCCGAATATCGAATCTCCATCTGATCGACGTGTTGTCGCTCGGCGTGGGCGTCGGTGAACAGGAGGGTGGTGGACTCGACGCCGTCGTTGAATTGGTGGCCGTCAAAGCCGAGGCGGGGTTCGGGCGGTTGGCTTTTCTGGAGGCCGACGCGACAGGTGAGGATGGGATGCACGCCGCCGCGCGAATCGCTGACGCTGATCGGCCAGCGGTCGGTGACGGCCTGGGGATCGAAGTCGCGCGACGGGAAAAACGCACAGCCGAATTGGCGCGGCACCCACCAATTATGCTCGATGATCGAGAAGTGACCGTAGTAACTTTTGAATCGGTCTTTGACCTGTTCAAAGTTGTCGAGGTGCGCCAGTTCACCACGCGTCGGGCAGTCCCACATTTCCGGCTCGGTCAGGCCGTATTTGCCCATCTGGACGGGAAACTCGTTAGAAACGTCCCACGTATTCACGCCGGTAGTCTGCGGGATGTCCTGCCGCGGCAGGGCGTCGCTGAAATCGCCGGCGTAGCTGAGCGTCGCGTTGCCCCACTGGTGGAAGTTGGACAGGCACCGTGTCACCTTTGTTTCAAACTTCGCCCGCGCCAACGAGGGCATGAGCATCGCCATGAGCAAGGTGATCAGTGAGATGACCACGAGCATTTCGATCAGACTGAACGCGCGCGAAAGAGGACGCATAACAAACTCCCGCGAAGGCGGTGGTGATGGGTGTATTGTAGCAGGCGGTGAAGACCGAAATAACCAATGACCAAACTCTGATCGGCAATCTCACGCTTTGGTCATTCGTGCTTGGTCATTGGTCTTTTTCCCCTCACGCCTTCACCGGCTTGCTGCCTTCAAACGCCTCGGCGACGTTGACCGCGTGGTCGCGGATCTTCCGATAGGCGTTGATCATCGCGGTGTAGCTCATGCTTAGAACCGGGTCGATGCGTTCGCTGGTCAGCCGTTCGAGATGCGCTTCGCGCAGTTCCTTGGCACGATGGGTGATCGCCTTGCCGGCGGTCTTGGCGCGGTCGAGGATGTCCTGCTTGGCGGCGAAACCCTCTGCGGCAAGGTGGACGAAGTCGGCGACCATGTCATGCAGTTCGAGCACAGCTTTCTTCTCTTCGTCGGTGATCTTCAAATCGTGGTGGCACAAACGCAGGTGCGATTTGAGCACAGCGCTGATGTAATCGCTAATCGATTCAAACTCATCCGCAGTGCGGAACTGCGCGCGGCCTTCTTCCGTGACGCTGTGCGGCACCTCGCCGGTCATCACGTGAGTGAGAAAATCAATCACCTCACCTTGCACATTGTCCATGATCTTTTCGCGATGGAACACCTTCTGCACCAGTTCATCGTCAGGCTGATCCTGTTGAATCAAGTCCTTGGTCCAGCCGAGCATCTTCTCGACACCTTCGGTCATCTTGATGATTTCCTGCCGGCTGTTTTCCATCGCGATAATCGGCGACTCGATCATGCGCATGTCGAGCGACGTAAGGTGCGGCGTTTCCTTGACCGCTTTGTCGGGGATCAACCGTTGCAGCAGGCGCGCAAAGGGGCGCACGAACGGCAGGAAGAAAATCGTGTTCGCCACGTTGAAAATGGTGTGTGTCAACGCGATGGCGACGGTGATGATGACGGCGTATTGCCCCTTGTTATCGAACTCTTCGTAGTTGAATGCTTCCGACGCCGGGTTCACGCCGTAACTGTGTTCGACAAGCCAACCGACCATGTCGACGTAAATCCAGTTGAAGATCAAGGTGATCCACAGTACACCGATCAGGTTAAACAGCACGTGGGCGTAGGCGGCGCGTTTGGCGTTGGTGGTGGTGCCGATCGACGCCAGCCAGGCGGTGATGGTGGTGCCGATGTTCTCACCGAGCACGAGCGCGCCGGCGGTTTCAAAGGGAATCGCGCCGACCGCGGCGAGGCCGATTGTGATACCGAGCGTGGCGGACGAACTTTGCACGATGAAGGTCAGCAGACAGCCGACCAGCGCGCACTTGAGCACACCGATGTACGAGTGGGCGTCGAAGTATAGGAAAGCTTCCTTGAACTGTTCGACCTCTTTCATCGGCTTGAAGCCGTTCTTCATCATCTCCAGGCCGAAGAAGACTAGGCCGAGCCCGAACGTCGCCATGGCGAGGTACCGCCAGCGATCTTTCTTGGAAAAGAGAAAAACGAACACGCCGGCGCCGACGATTGGTAGACCGTACTTGCCGATCTTGAGCGCGAGAATCCAACCGGTGATGGTCGTGCCGATGTTGGCGCCCATGATCACGCCGATGGATTGGTGCAGCGCCATCAGGCCGGAGTTCACCAGGCCGACGACGATCACCGTGGTGATGGATGAGGATTGCACGAGGCAGGTGACGGTCGTGCCGACACCAACACCGAGGAAGCGGTTGTCGGTGACGGCGTTGATCATCTTGCGCAGGCGTGAGCCGGCGACAGCCTGAATACCTTCACTGAGGTTCTTCATACCCAGCAGGAACAGGCCGAGGCCGCCGATCACGGTGAACGCCATCGCCCAGAGATCGGGGTTCTGCTTGGCGACGATCGATCCATGCTCGGCTTTGAGGAGTTTGTAAAACTTGGAGGAAAGCGGATTCACCAGTTCGACGGGAATCGTCGCGGGCGGGTCGTCCTGGTCTTTGAATTTCGCGTGGATATCGGCCGCCTTATGCAACACCTCGCGCCGGTTCTTGGCGTCGAATTTTTCCACCGCGCGCGTGCGGTTGTCCGCGTTCTTGTCCCGGCTGTGGATCAGGCTGTACGTGTCTTCGAGCAGCGCCTTGTAATCGGTCGCGATGGCGGTCCAGGTGTCGTCCTCCTTATCGACGTGGTAAGTGGCCGTGTCGCCGTTCTTCAGTGTGATGCGGACGATGCCTTCGGCGTATTTGAGCGCTTCGATCGCCAACTCCAGCGGCTCAAGGCTGCTCGACTTGCCGTTCCACTGCTGGTACATGGAGGTACCGAGCTCATAGAACCCGTCGGCGTCATGTGGATCGAGGGCCGCGGCCCGGGCGTTGTACGCCTGCCGCAATTCCGAAATGGGCTGCGGCGCCGTGGCGCTGGCGAACGCGGCGGTGATGCAGAGCACAATCGCGAGCAACATGGCGATAGCTCTGACTTGAGTCGGCTTAGCAAACGTGAGGCGGGTCGGGCGAATCACGCGCGGCTCCTGCTCTTTGAATACTCATCATTCAATCGCGCAAAACTAACAGACGTGGGCAGGATACAAGCCGTCCGGGTGTTCGCAACCCGCCATTGTGTGATTTGTGTGAGCAAGCGGAGGCCACGGAGAGGATGTGTTCAAGGCCCTGTGGGTGCGGATGAGGCGGCCGGCCGGTCTGAGATTATGGTCGTTCTTTCCGCTGGCGTTTTTGGAATCGCCCGTGCCGGTTACTGCCGCGTCGCATCGGTCGCGCCGGTTGCTGGCCTTTCTTGCGGGAAAGGGTGACCGTCAGCCTTTTGTCCTTGATTTTATACCCGTTCATGGCGCGGATGGCCACGCGGGTTTCATTGGCGTCCGACATGAAAACAAAGCCGAAGCCCCGCGGTTTTCCGCTGGCTTTGTCGAAGACCAGGTAAGCGTCGTCAACGACACCATGCTTGCCGAACAGTTCCTTCAACTGCTCCGCAGAAATATCTGGCGGCAAATTCCCAACGTAGATCTGCATGCACTCGTCCTCCCAGCCTGCTCCGAAGACCGACCCTGACCGACCCGGGAGGGGATAGGACTGCCCCAACGACTCTTCATCATTGTAATAACGTTGGCGCGATGCACCAGTCCAAAGTGGAGGGAATGTTGCAAATCGAAATCAACATGCAATTTGACCACTCATGGTCAACCCTGATGTTTCTCCAGGGGTTTCGAGTTTGAGTGGGAAGTGGACGGCGCTGTTTGTGATCGCGCGATCATGAATTCTTCGACGATACGGCCTTCGATAAGGTGTTCGCTGACAATGCGTTCGAGCACATCGGGTGAGCATCGGCCGTACCAGACGCCGTCCGGGTAAACCACGGCGATGGGACCGGCTTTGCAGATGTCCACACACTGCATCGGCGTTCGGGCTATCCCGCCTTTGCCGGTCAGTTTCAGTTCTTTCAGTCGTTTCTTGAGGTATTTCCAACTCTCGTTCATCTGCTTTTTCGATGCGCAGCCACACTCACCAGTATCGCAACACAGAAAAATGTGCCGGCGAATCACAGGAATCCCGAGTTTGGTGACCGTGCGGGCGAGTTTTTTGTCAGAGGTTGACATGACGCTCTCAATCCCCAATGACCAATGATGATGCCGTCGGGTCGCGCCTGTTTGGTCATTGGTCATTGCTGATTTCTATCTCCTTCAGATACTCCCAACTATAAATTCCCGTGTCATGACCATCGGAAAAGATGATACGGATGGCGTAGTTGCCGACCAGCGCGGCATCGACCGCGGTGATCGGTTCCTTGTTCGGCGCGCCCGGCAACACCGTTAGCGGATTCTTCGCCATTTCTTCGCGCAACGCTTTGGTGTCGGCGGAGGGTGACATCTTGCGCAAGTAATCGATCGGATAAAACGCGGTGGTCCCGTCCGGCCATTCGATGGTCAGGCCCTCGTTTTTTCTCAGATCAAGGTGCTTCGGCGACGCGACAGGTGTGCGGCCGTAACTCGGCTCAGGGTTGGATGAGTGAAGTTGGATCGGTTCGTGTGACATTGCGTATTTGTTATTGTTCAATAGGCGCTGGTCATTGGTACTTCGTCATAGCTCATTCTTTTCCGCTCTTGTTCCAGTAAATCACCAAGTTCCGCGTCGCCCGTCCGGCGGCGACGAGGTCGGGTTTGCCGTCGCCGTTGAGGTCTGCAATGCGGATATCTTCGCAGGCCATCTTATTGTCATCAATGGTGTGCGTCTCGAATTCCGTACCGGCGTCGTTTTTCAAGACAAACATCTTGATGCCGACCTTGCGCGCCTTGTTCGGGTTGCGCCAACCGGCGATCACCTGTGGACGACCGGCGCCGAGCACATCCGCGATCGCCAGCGCATGGCCCTGGTTGTAGTCGTTGATCAATACCGTACGGACGGGTTCGGGTACTTCGCTATTGCCGCTGTAAAGCACGACACTGTTGCCGTGCATCGGTTCGATGGTGGTGATGTAGTTCTGGCCATCGAATGTTTTGGCTGGCAGGGCGCGAATTTCGCCGGCGGCGTTCGGGAAGATTTTGTTCGCCTGTGCTTTTTGCCATTGGCCGTTGCGAAACATGATGCCGGTGAGTCCTTCCTTGCCCGCCACCAACACACCGCGAACGGACCGCATGACGCCGGTGGGCGATGCCATTGAGAAGTTAATCACATCCATGTTGTGCGTCATGTGCATGCGGTCATCCAACACGGTGGTCGTCCACTTGCCCTTCGGTCCGTCGTCGGGCATTTTGTAGGCGATCACTTTCACGCCCGCGCCTTGTCCACCCTTGTTGCCGCGACCGTGCAACGGCAGCACGACGAGTTCAAACTTGCCGTCGTCGGTTTCCACCCATCGCATGCGATGCGTCGTCGGTTCGTGCGGCAGTTGGACCGGCGTCCACTTTTGTGTCGGATCCTTCGGGCGGATCAGGTAATGCACACTGCCGCTGAGTTTTTCGTTGTTAGTTTCGCCCGGGTTCCACATCGCGCCGACAGCGACTTCCACTCGGCCGTCGCCGTTGATGTCCTTGGCGGCGATGGCGACGTTGTCCCGTGCGGTGAGGTTTTCGACCATCACGTGTTTCTTCCAATCCGCGCCGGCCTTGCCGGGATTCTTGTACCAGACAAACTGTTTTTTGTCGGCGAGGAGAATGTCCTCTTTCTTGTCACCGTCCACATCGCCGATTGCCACGCCGTAACCGATTGAGATTTTGTCGATGGTCTGAGGTTCAAACTTTGGCGTGACGGCTTGCGCTTCGCTCACGAAGGAGGTTGCGCCGATCGTCAGCGTGATGATTCCGATAAGAACGGCGTGGACGTGTCGCATGGGAAGCCTCCGTGGAGTGTGTTGTGTCGGGCGGGCCATTGTCGCAGAAGTCGGCTTTTCCCGCCAGAAAATTTCAAGTCATGAATCGGACCTTTTTTTCTCGGACACCGACCGCCCGGCCGATGGTTTTTGCAGATCGTTGCCGCCTATGTCTCGACGCGGTGGGCGTCCCGGCAACGTAAGCAGTAACCCGCGATACGGAGGTCGCACCAATGTCCAAGCTTTCCACACGATTCGGCAACGTGATGCAATGGTTCAAACGCTCGAAGAAGGAAAACGTCATCGAAACCGAGCCCGCGCTCGACGGCGGTGTTGAGATTGACATCGAACCCGCTGACGCCGCCGACCTGCCCGTCAAGAAAGAAAAACTCACCCGCGAAACCGCGCTGGCCAAACTTCAGGAAGGCTACGACCAGGTCGTCGACCTGCTTGGCAATGTGCGCACCCACATGGAAGAACAATCACAGCGCAGCGAACGTCTGCTCACCATGCTTGAAGGCATGCCGGAGGCGATCAAGACGCTGCCGGAAGTCACGCGCAACCAGACGCGCACACTTGAAGCGATTCAAGGCAACCTCGAATTGCAAACACAACACAACGCCCGCCTCGCCGACGCGTTGAATGGATTGTCACGGACGACCGAACAACACGAACAGGCCATGACCGCCATCGGCCAGCAACTCGACGCCGGTCAGCAAACATCCGAGCGCATGCTCGACAGTTTCAGCGCACTGGGCGGCACACTCAACCAGATGAGTCACAGCAACGAAGCGAGCGCCGATCTGTTACGCCAGATTGCCGACCAGGATTCCAAAGCTGCCGAGCAGGTGCGCGAGTTGTTTGTTCGCAATCAGAAACACATGACAACCATGTCGGTTGTGAGCTGGTCGCTGGCGATTGGTTCCAGGACCTCCGGCGGCACGTCGCCGCGATCTCCGTACCACTCGATACCCGCCGTTGCGTCGGCGGCGCTTCCGGCGGCAAAGGCGCGCCCCGCCGTATCGAGAAACCCGGAGACGTCGCCGCCGGCGCTCACATCCTCGACCGTAGGTCGCGGGAGAGCGCGAAGGAGGCGACGCGCCTCGCCCGTTTCGCCGATCGCCGCCCGGTACGAAGCCGCGAGGAGCCGCTGTTCGACGCCCGGAAAGGCGGATAGATCACCGCGATAGAAGAGGTAGAGGTAGAGGCGCCGGTGAATATCCGAGGCTGGATACGCGAGAAACACGTCGAGGAACGTCCGTTGCCACGTCTCACGGCCCAGTTCCCGTTCCGCCACCGCTCGCCACAGGGCGGATTCGTCGTCCTCGGTGATCGTCCCCGTTGCGTCGGGAACCTCGTCGTAGCGCTCCTGCCGATAGAGCGCTTCCGCCCGGGCGCGCCCCGCGACCTCCTCCATCCCGACCAGGGTCCGCGCCAACAGGGCCGTCTCTTCCAGCAGGAGCCACTCGGAACGCTCCCGGGCCATGTCAAAGAGCAGCTCCGCCGAGAGTCTGCTCCAGGGCTCCTCTCCGCGGGCCACATCGTCTTTGAGGATCGCGATCGCGGTGGCGCGCATGTCCAGGCTGCGGACGGAGCGCGCCAACACGTAAGGCCAGGCGGGGTCGGACCCCCGGAGTTCCGCGATCGTCTCCGGAGTGGGGTCAAAGAGCTCCGGCCGCCCCGGAAACGCCGCCGTGGACACATCCGCAGATCGGACACACCCGGAGAGTGCAACGACCAAAAAGAGTGGAACCAGGTGACGAACGGGCACGGTTCGCTTCACGGCTGCCTCCGGAACAAAGAACAAAACGTTGGGCTTCGCTGCGCCGCGGATACGCGTTGTGTTCTTCCTTCCGGGCGCGCCTGG
>JANQKH010000556.1 GCA_028281215.1 Phycisphaeraceae bacterium
ATGACGACGGCAACGCGGCGCTGACCAGCCTGGAACTGGATACCGCCAACAACATTTTCACCGCGCAGTTGATGGAGTTGATCGACACGTTCGGCGACCCCAACCGACCGGGTTACAACGACGGAGTGATCAATCACCTGGACCGTTACGCCAAGATTCAGGGGCAGATTCGCATCCTTGCGGACATGCAAAGCTGGCTCGACGGCGCTGCGGGGGGGACCTATCAGGATTACTTCGGCGGGTCGATCCGCCCGGACCACAACAAGGCACCGCTGGAATTTGAGTCGGACGAAACCACGCTCTTTGACTTTACCGCACAGGATTTTGACGTCGACAGTTTCCGCACGCTCGCCAACGGTGATTTTGAAACGCAGGTTGATCAGAACAGCGCGTTACACGATCCGAACGATCCCACTTCGCCGGAGCCGGCCGGTGAGATCGCCTTCGAATCCGTCCCGTTCGGTTCGCCGCACCCGTATGACTACTACGATCGGCCGGTGTTCCGGAACATGACGTTCACGAATGTGAAAATCCCCAAAGGCACCAACGCGTTGTTCGTCAACTGCAAGTTCATCGGCACAACCTTCGTCGAAATGGAAACGCTGAACACCGACGACAACTATAACTTCGCCGGCATGCTCGAATCCGATGGTTCGCCCAAACATCCGGACAAGGTCGCCGTCGTGGGTTCCACGCCGGTGTCCGACACCAAGACCATCGCGAACAACATTCGATTCGACAGTTGCACGTTTGAAGGCGGCGTCGTGACCGACGCGCCATTGCAATACACGCACGTGCGCAACAAAATCACCTTCACCGGCAAGACCAAATTCATTCTCGAAGAGTCGGTCAACCTGTCCTCTTCCGAGAAGATCATGTTCCAGCGCAGTACGATTCTGGCGCCACAGGTGTCGTTGGAAATGGGTACCTTTGTCAGTCCCGCCGACTCATCGGAAACGGTGAACTTGTCGGGCACGATCGTTGCCGGTTTGGCGGACCTGCGCGGTCAGATCAAAATCAACGGCGCCTTGATCACCACGTTTGAACCGACCAGCAACAGCGGTCCCGTGCTGGGTGACACCAGCCCGCAGTTCAACACCACGCTGGGTTACTTCCCGTCGGAAGACGGCGACTTGGAATCGGAATTGCCCGTCGACGGTATCGGGGTGATTCATGTGCGGTACGACCCAACCATTCCGTTGCCGGACGGCATCCTTGGACCAGTGACGCTTGAGCCGGTGTATTCAACTTACATCGAGGGCGGAAACTGACGTTAAGTGGTGTGGGCATGGCCCGCACAACGAAGCTACGAAGCGGACCAACCGTTGGCGCGTGAAGGAAAGGCGAAGATGAAACAGGTCACTGCAATAAACTCCATGCAACGCATTCGCGGCACCGTCCGCCGCGGTTTGTCGCTGGTGGAAATGCTCGCCGCCCTGGCGATCAGCGCCATGTTGCTGACCGCCACGATGGTCGCGCTCGACGCCAGTTTCCTCGCCTACGCCGACGCGTCCGAGCAGGCGTCCACGCAGGCGGCGACGCGCATGATCTCGCACCGCTTGGTTACGCTGATCCGCACCAGCACCGCGCACGGGCCGTTGGAAGCTGACGCATCGACCACCCCGCCGGTCACCCTGACGGGCAACACCGTGACCAGCCATTTCATCGAGTTGATTGACCAGAATGAGAACATCATCCGCGTCGAATACCGGGCTGATGACCAGGAACTGTGGTTGCACACCACGCCGGCCGCCGGCGGGGCGACCAGCGAGCATCCGTTGATCGGCGGCGTCACCAACTGCACCTTCACCTCGCTGCGGCGGTACAACGACGACGGTCTGCTTGTACTGGAGCGGGCAACGATGGATCTGACCGTCGAGCCGGACGACGATGCGACTCTCGCCCTCGAAAACGGGCGAAAAACCCCGGTTCGGGTCATCGCCTCGACCATGCCCCGCCGACTGGAATGAACCCGGCGGGCACCCTGTGCGTATCATTCGATAGGTGGCGATTCTCGCCGAAGGAAGGTCTGCGCGCAGGAGACATGAATCGATTGTGAGTTTTGTAACGGTTATTGGGGTCCGCCCGGATGCGATCCGAGGCGTGATCCGGTTCGCCTATCACAATCATGATCTTTCCGCAGTGTTTGGTCGATTGATTCCGGGGCTGATGGTGGTGGTTTTGATGTTGAATTGTTTTTCTCACAGCCCCCGTTCGGGCATCGCGACTTATCAGTCACGTTAGGAGGCAACATGCATCGCTGGTTGATTGGAGTCATCGTTCTGGCAGTCGGCGCAAGCGTGGGACACGCGGATGAGCTGACCGACCTCAAAGCGAAAAACAAAGCGCTGGAGTCGGAAAATGCGGCGCTTAAAGCTCAGCTTGACGCGCTGACGCGCCGGCTCGCAGCCGTGCAAGGCGAAAAGGCGCAGATCGACGCCAAGTTCGGCGCGCTGTCTCGTCGCCTGGCGAGTATCGAAAACGGCATCATCAACATGGAAACCGCACTGTCCAAGCAGTTGCAGCAGACGATCGACCGTCTGGCCATGTTGGAGTCCGGCGGCGTACGGCCGACGCGGAGCAACACCTTCGCCAAAGCGGATGACCGGAACAACCAAAGCACGCACAACACCACCCGGCCGAACACAAACTACAACCCTCGCACCAATCACACGCCCACCAAGCAGACGAACAATGCCAACACAGGCACCGACACCAAGTCCATCGCCCGTGCCGACACCAAGCGACCGCCCATCACCTTGCCCGATCGGACCAAGACCACCGATCCCGTGCGACCGAAGCGAAACGATCCGGTGACCAAGGAGAGAGACCCGATCAGGCCCCCGGTGAAACCTCCGATCACCCAGCCGATCGTTCGGCCTCGTGTCCCCCGCACGCGCGTCACCGGCGACGGCCTGCCAACGACCATTGCCGTGGTCGACATGGTCGAAGTCTTTAACAACCTCCGCGAAAAACATACCGTGGAAGAAAGCCTGAACGATCTGGTTCACGCGGTGAAATTCCAGGACAAGAAGTGGGCCGAGCAGGTTCGTTCGTACCAGCTTGATCTTGAATTACTTGAAAAAGGCTCGCTGGCGTACCTCAACAAGCAACACCAGATTGACAAGGCGCGGATTCAATGGCGGGTCGATCTGGCTGCGGCGAAAGCGGCGCTCAACCGCAAACGCGGTGAACGCATGAAAGCGCTCTACCAGAAGATGGTTGATGTTTGCGGTCGCGTCGCTCACGACAACGGCTTCGACATGATCCTCTTCCAGGAGCCCGAGCCCGACTACAAGAACTTCCGCTCGGTCGGCGATCTGGCCGGCTCCCGTATGGTGCTCCGCTCCAATGAAAGCGTTGACCTGACCGAACAGGTGATTCGCCTGTTGAACCGTGAATTTGTGACCGACAACGCCGGTGAATAATCCGCTCGCGCGGCTCCGGCAAGCATCGTGGACGACCGTTGATTTCCAGAAAGACCTTTATCCAGGAACTGATGATATGAAACGCAACGTGTGGATCGTGGGACTGTTGGCCATCGTGTTCGCCTCGCAGGCATTTGCCCAGCCGGCTCCGACGGCGGCCGAATACAAACGCCTGCTCGAAGAAAATCGCAAGCTTCAGGAAGAAAACAAACGCTTGCGCGAAGCGCTCAAGGCCGGCGGGCAGAACTCCAGTGCGACCGCTGTCGTCGACCTCAAACGCGTCTACGACTCCTTGCGCGAAAAGGTCAGCATCGAAGCGGAACTCAAAACCCGCGAGCAGGTTTTCGAAGCCGAGCGCGAGAAGCGCGAAACCAAAGTTAAGGATCTTCAGGAAACCCTCAAGGGTTTGACCAGCGGCACGCCGCAGTACGTGCAAACGCAGGAAGACCTGGAAAAAGCGCTCGGCGAACACCGCGTGTGGATCACCATCGAAGCCGGCAAGATCAACCGCGACCGCGCCAACTGGATCAAGAAGATCTACAACAAAATGATGGACGCCATCGATCAGGAAGCGTCGGTCAAGGGCTACGATCTGGTGTTGTTCAAGATTCCGCCGATCGATTTCGCCGAAGTCAGCTCCAACGAAGTGGCCGGCAAAATCGCCACCCGTAAAGTGCTCTGGTCCGTTGACGAACTGGACCTGACCGATGCGGTGATCCAGCGGATGAACACTGCCTACCTGCGCGGCAATTGATCCTTGCATTCAACCCACCATCAAAAACGCGGCGTCTTTCGATGCCGCGTTTTTCTATGCCGTTGCACAAACGCGCGCCACGGGTCTATGATGCAGCGCTTCGCTATGATGAGCGCCTGAGACGTTTGCCATGACCATGTCCGTTCAAACCGATGCCGCCTTCGATGTCGAAACGGTTCGCCGCGACTTCCCCATTCTCGCGACAAGCGTCGGCGACAAACCGTTGGTCTACTTGGACAACGCCGCGACCGCCCAAAAGCCGCAGGCGGTGATTGATGCGCTGACCCAGTTCTACGCCCACCACAACGCCAACGTGCACCGCGGCCTGCATCACCTCAGCGAAAAGGCGACCGTCGCTTATGAACAGTCGCGGGAAACCGCCCGGCGATTCCTCAACGCCTCGTCTACCGATGAAATCATCTTCGTTCGCGGCACGACCGAGGCGATCAACCTCGTCGCACAATCCTTCGGCCGACCGCGGCTCACCGCCGGCGATGAAGTGGTCATCACCGGAATGGAACATCATTCCAACATCGTGCCTTGGCAGTTGATGTGCGAACAGACCGGCGCCGCGTTGCGCGTCGTTCCCGTCGATGATCGCGGCGCGTTGGATCTGGACGCGTATGAAAAACTATTGTCGTCCCGCACGAAATTGGTGTCGATTGCACACGTGTCAAACGCGCTGGGTACGGTCAATCCCGTGCAGCAAGTGATTCGCTCGGCTCACGCGCAAGGCGCAGTGGTGATGCTGGACGGCGCGCAGGCCGCTCCGCATCAGGCTATTGATGTGCAGGACTTGGACGCCGACTTTTACGCCTTCTCCGGGCACAAGGTGTTTGGGCCGACGGGTATCGGCGTGTTGTTCGGTCGCAAGTCGTTACTCGCGGACATGCCGCCTTATCACGGTGGTGGTGAAATGATCCGTTCGGTTACGTTTGAGAAGACGACGTACAAACCGCCTCCCGCGCGGTTTGAGGCCGGCACGCCGAATATCGCCGGCGCGGTCGGGCTTGCCGCGGCGCTGCAATACGTGGCCGACATCGGTCACGATCGCATCGCAGCATACGAAACCGACCTGCTTCAATACGTCACTGAACAGATGAGCGCGATTGAGGGCCTACGCATCATCGGCACCGCGCCCGAAAAAGCGGCGGTGATTTCCTTCACGCTCGATAACGCGCATCCGCACGACATCGCCACCATTCTCGACACGCAGGGCATCGCCGTCCGCGCCGGGCATCACTGTGCCCAACCGTTGATGAAACGCTTCGGCGTGCCCGCGACCGCCCGCGCGTCGCTGGCGTTTTACAACACCAAGGCTGAAATCGACGCACTAGTGCAAGCGATCGTCAAGGTGCGGGAGATGTTTCATTGAGCGATTTTCTTGACGAGCTTTACCAGGATTTGATCCTGGATCACAGCAAAAGCCCGCGCAACCGTCGGGCGCTCGAATCGCCCGACCGCACGGCTGAGGGGTACAACCCGTTGTGCGGCGACCAGGTGAAGGTCTACCTGCTGCTTGAAGGCGACACCATCAAAGATGTCAGTTTCACCGGTCAGGCTTGCGCGATCTGTACCGCCTCCGCGTCCATGATGACCGACGCTGTGCGCGGCCAAAACCAAGGCGACGCCGAGGAGCAGATTCAACGGTTCCGCGATCGGCTG
>JANQKH010000583.1 GCA_028281215.1 Phycisphaeraceae bacterium
CATCGGTTCTTCCCTGATCCGAGTGAAAGGATACTTTGCAATACTTTCTACCCGAAAACCAAGGTGAGATGGAATACTAGGGGTACTTCGGTTTCGCAGGGCGTCTGACAAACTCCACGGACTCCGGATGGAAGTCGGCCAGGTTCGGCGACTTGGTTCTCACTCCGCCGGTAGGAACCTCAATCTTGGCGCTCCAGACGATTCCGTTCAGGATCAATCGCCGCAGACCTTCAACGCCCCAGTTTTTGTAGAAGTGCGGCATGACGATGCCGAAACCTCGCCCGCTGTCAGACCTTTCAACGCACCAGGCAACCGTCTCGCGTTTAGGGGATTCCGGTGGAAGCATCGATGTGGCCAGAGCGGTCACGTTCGGGGCGAGCCTGTTTCCATCCTCACCGAAGTAGTTGTTGATGTAAGGCTCGTCATGCAGCGTGAATTCTTTCCAGCCACGCGACACCGGATGCTCGGCCGCAGCAGGTGTGATGGTGGCGGTGGGAAAGATCCTGGCAATCGACTCGTGGTGTGGACAGGACCGATTGGCAAAGTAACCGCCCATCCACCGCAACAGCGGGTGATCGCCATCCGGCTGGACGTCGTCGCCGTGCAGGCCCGTGGCGTAGTGAACGCACACGATCCCCACGCCGCGTCGCATCATCGCATCCAGATCGGTGAGATTCTGTTGCGCATTCGGAAGGCGATTCGGCGGAAACATGTCGCCAATGAACACGATGGTCGATGCTGCGTCACGCTGTGACTGCTCCGGCCAGCCTTCGACGACGTCCGCCTTCACGCCGGAAAGATTCTCCATCTGTTCGAGGCCGTGTTTCATTAGCCGACCTCCAGCGGCGACCTCGTGAGTCCCCGGTGGATGTTTGCTGGGTCCGACCACAATCAGCACACGGGCGGGCTCTTCCGCCTTGTGCGCGGACCAACCAACCGTCGGCGATACCGCAGCGCCTGCGACGACGACCCCCGAAGTCGTTTTGATAAAACTCCTCCGAGAATCGAGTCTCGACCTGCCTGTTGGTTCGTGCGCCGAGTCATTTTCGTTTAGCCGTGGTTTTTTCATATCTACATTACCTCATGAGTCGGTGTTTTCCGTAGCTCGACGTTGTGCCTCACCGTGGCCAACCGCCAAGTTGCGGTGTCGCGTTCTTCTGTGTGTCGGCGTACCAGGCCTTGAGTTGCTTCAGCATCGTGGACGCCTGATCGGGTTCCGCGCCGGCCAGATCAGTCTTTTCGGACGGGTCCCGGTCGAGCCGGTAGAGTTCCACCTGCTCGTTCTCAAAGCTGCCCTTGCGAGCCTTCGGGTGATTGACGACCAGCTTCCAAGGTCCGTCGCGCATCGCTTCAGCACGACTGCCGCCGTTGCCCAGCGAGGCCCAGTACAAAGGTCGTTCTGCAAGGGATTGCTGACTTAAGAGCACAGGCGAGAGATCAATCCCGTCGAGCGGTCGATCCGCCGGTCGCTCCACCCCGGCAAACGACAGCAGCGTCGGCATGATATCCAGCGTGATGCCGGGCGAGTCGTCCTCGCCGCCCGCCTTGATCTTACCGGGCCACCAGGCGATGAACGGCACCTTATGCCCGCCCTCGTAGACGCTTCCTTTGTTGCCACGCAAGTCCGGGCTGCCGCTGGGGAAATCGTAGGCTGCCGCGCCGTTGTCGGAGAAGAACAGCACCAGCGTCTTGTGATCGATCCCCAGGCTGACCAATTTTTCGCGAATCTGTCCCACGCCTTCGTCGATCGGCAGCGTCATGCCGCGATACTTCTCGATGCGCTCGTCGAAGTCAGCCGGTTTCCAGCGCTTCCAACCCTCTTCTTCCGTGCGCCGCACCGGGTCGCCGCGCACTTGTACGGGGTTGTGAATTGCCAAGTGGGGAATGTACAGGCAAAACGGTCCTTCCTTGTTTCGTTCGATGAATTCGATCGCATACTGGTTAATCAAGTCCGTAACGTAGCCTTCCTCCCTGGTTTCTTTGCGCCCATGCCACCAGTCGTGTTCGTTGTGGTCGCCGACGTGACTGACAAAATCAATGTTGCCGCTGTGGTAGCCGACGAATTCATCGAACCCGTGATTCTGAGGATGATAGTCTTCTGAATTATGCACGTAGCCCTGATGCCATTTGCCGAGTAACGTTGTGGCATAGCCCGCCGACTGCAACATCTCGGCAAAGGTAACTTCTGTCTTCTGTAGCCCTTTGAGGTGTTCAGGGTGATCGTCCCGCGGATGAATCACGGCTTCAATCCCAGCGCGTTGTTGATACCGCCCGGTCAACAGTCCGGCCCGCGTCGGTGAGCAGACGGTGCCCGAAGAATGAAAATCGGTGAGCCGCATTCCCTCGGCGGCCAGACGGTCAATTTCGGGCGTCTCAAAATAGGGATTCCCAAAACAACTGACACCCGCGTAGCCCATATCATCCACCATGATGATCACGAAGTTGGGACGGTCATCGGCATGGGCCAGCGATGCGGAGAGAAGGAGCAGGAAGCAGAGGAGTTTTCTCATTTCGTGTCCATATTGTTGAGGGGCTACGATCCCGATCTCTCTGCGGACAGACAAAACAGGTTCTTCTCGCCGCGAATCAAAATGCGATTCTTATCAGGCACCGGCGATCCGATGACCGGCTGCTCGAATTCGTTTTTCGAAAGGAGTTGAAACTGATCATCGGCAACGCTGGCTACGAACACCACGCCGTCTTCGCGTGGTGCGTACAACAGATCGGAAGCGATCAGCGGCGAGGCATAAAACGCGGTTCGGTGTTTCGGAAATCGATTGGACCAAATCGTTTCCCCCGTCGCGGGGTCAATGCACTCAACTTCGCCCTTGTCTCGAACCAAGTAGACGCGTCCCTGATAGGCTACCGGTGTGGGAACGAACGAACTGATGTCGTCTCGCGTCCAGACATGGTTGGTATCGGTAACATTATCGCTTCCAGTGAGACGGATTCCAAACAGGCGCGGAATACCGCGGTCGTTGCGACCGAAGCAGATCACGGCCATGTCGCCGACGATCACGGGATTGGCAATGGCGGGCCACAACTCGTTCCCCTCGGGATTAAAACCCCCGCAACTCCAGACTACCGAGCCATTGGTCGCATCGTGCATTGTTAGATGCTCGGCGCCCCACACCAAGATGACCTCACGCCCATCGTGCTGCATGACGATCGGCGTGGTGTAACACTGATC
>JANQKH010000652.1 GCA_028281215.1 Phycisphaeraceae bacterium
CACCAGCCTTTTGTCGATGAAGCGTACGGAAGCGGTCAATGACGCGCTGCTGTACCGCACGCGGGTCAAGGCAAGTGACCGCATCGACGCGCTCAACAGCCTCGCGAAAATGAAAAACACGTCGGCGGTGAAGGAACTGCTCGCCGCCATTGACAACCCACAAGGTCGTTACACCGACAGCCTTAATGATTTGACCACCTTGTTGCCGAAACTTCCGAAAATCGAACTGCGCGACGGCGCGGATCAGATTCTCGCGCTGGCCAAGTCCGCCAAAAAACCCAACGCCCGGCAGGCCGCCTACGCCGCGTTGATCATTGCGGACGGCTCGGCACAACGCGTCAAACAACTGGCCGGCGAATCGATCGCCAACATGCGCTCATTTCTGATTGCGCTGCAGTCGATCACCGACACGGCCACGCTCGAATCGGTTTACCCCACGGTCAAGGAACTGACGCACACGCTGCCGGCGAACCTGAAAGCCGAGACCGACGCCAATCCCGGCACGGTCGGCCGATACGTGCGCGTGCAACTCCCACGTCGTGGCACGCTGACCCTCGCCGAAGTTGAAATTCTCTCCGCCGGCGTGCACATCGGCAAAGGCAAGCCCGCCAAGCAGTCGTCCACCGCCAGTGGTGGTACAGCCAACCGAGCCGTCGACGGCAGAACCGACACGGTCTACAGCCGCGGCTCGTCCACTCACACGCGCGAAAACTCGCCCAACCCCTGGTGGGAAGTCGACCTCGGCGCGAACTACCCGATCGAGGAAATCAAAGTTTGGAACCGCACCGACTGCTGCTCCGATCGATTGAAAGGATTCAATATCAGCGTGCTCGACAGTTCACGCAACGCTGTCTGGAGCAAGGAAAACAACGGGCTCGACACGCACCCGACGATTGGATTCAAACTTGGCGGTGATCCCGCCGCGGCGATTCATATGGCCGCGATCAACACCCTCGTCCGCATCCCCGGTCACGACAAGGAAACATTCGAACAACTAACCTCGCTGATCACGAACAACCGCTACCGCGGCCCCGCCATCACCGCGATTCTCAAGACGCGGCAGAACACCTGGACCAAACAGGGTGCCGTCGAATTGGCCAAGGCACTGCGGCAGTTTGTACCGACGATTCCGCTCAACAAACGCACCAGCCCGACATTCAAGGACAGCCAGACGCTCGCCAAGCGCATCGGCCCGCTCTTGTCGAAAGCGGACGCGGACAAACTTGTTGCCGAATTGAGCAACCTCGATTTGCAGGTGATTCGGATCGAGACGATTCCCGAACGCATGCTTTATGACAAGACAACCTTCGCCGTCGTCGCCGGCAAACCGGTGCGCGTTGTGTTGACCAACAAAGATCACATGCCGCACAACCTATTCATCGTCAAGCCGAACTCGGCCGACACCGTCGGGCAGCTTGCCGAGAAGATGGGGCAGGATGGTTTCAAGAAAGCGTTTCGGCCGGACACACCGTTGATCTTACACGCCGGCAAGATGGTGCAGCCGGGCGAGTCGTTCGCATTGGATTTCATCGCGCCCGCACAGCCGGGTGATTATGAATACGTGTGCACGTTCCCGGGCCACTATCGCCTGATGCGCGGCGTGATGACCGTTGTCGCCAAGGCCGAAGATTTGCCCGCGAACGCGGCAGGCGGCAAGCCGACCGTGGTCAAGGATTGGAAGCTCAAAGACCTGGAGCCGGACTTGGTGCACATTGATCATGGTCGATCGTTCAAGAACGGTCAGGCGATTTACACCAAACTCGGTTGCGCCCAGTGTCACAAGATGAAGGGGCAGGGCGGTACCGTTGGGCCGGACCTGACCGAAGTGTTCAAGAAGTGGAAGAACAGCCGCAAAGACCTGCTCGTGCAACTGCTCGAACCTTCGAAGGTCGTGGAAGACAAGTACAAAGCGTATGACGTCGAGACAGACGATGATCGGTTCTTCGGGCTGATCGCTTCACAGGGCAAGGATCACATCATGATGATCACGAACCCGCAAAACCCGGTACCGCAGAAAATCATGAAAAAGGACATCCTTGAACAGCGCGCCACCAAGAGCTCGCTGATGCCGGTCGGTTTGCTCAGCCTGCTGGAGCGGGCGGACATTCTCGATCTGATGGCGTATCTCGAAGCCGGTGGCGATGCGAAGCACAAGCTGTTTATGAAACACTGAGTTGAACCCGACGCGTCATGAACATGAACCGTGTCTCGATGTTCGATGTGCACTACGATGTCGGGTCCGACTGGCCCGCCCATGAGTGAAAACCAAACATCGAGCAAGAAGCGGTATCGGCATTACATGAAACACGTGCGCGATCGCGAGCGCGACGGTCGCGGTGACGCACGCGACCAAGGCGACAGCGCCAAGCCGGGTTCGCACGCCCACGTGCCGATGGGGCACGTCGCCTCCACCCGCCGAAACCGAAATTTCTTCGCGTTGTTCAAAGCAATGCTCGGCCAAACACGCGGGCACAACCGCATGCTCGCGCTGTCGCTGGCGGCTTCCTCCATCGCCACGCTGCTGGGCCTTGTGCCACTGTACGGCACGAAACTCATTTTCGACAACGTACTCGCGGAAAACCCACTGCCCGTACAGTTGCCAAGTTGGATCAGCGTACCTACCGATCGCAAAGCACTGCTATTGACCGTTGCAGGTGCGATGGTCGCCTTCGCCTTGCTGTCGCTCATTCTGCACATTTGGAGTCGCTGGCATGCGACGCGCATCACCAAGCGCGTTCAGATGGATGTGCGGCGGCGATTGTTCAAGCACGCGATTCGCTTACCGTTGCATCGCGTGTACGAAATCAAATCCGGCGGCGTCGCCAGCACGTTGCGCGAAGACGCCGGCGCGGTTGGCGACCTCGTCTTCGCCATGCTCTACAACCCTTGGCGGGCGATCATCCAACTCGTCGGCAGTCTGGCGATTCTCGCATGGACCGATTGGCTATTCATCACCCAAGATAGGCCAAACCCTCTATGAAATCCGTTTGCAGCTTCTGGTGAACCATGTCCAGAAGAGTGCCATGAACCTTGGATCCTTTTTGGAGGA
>JANQKH010000663.1 GCA_028281215.1 Phycisphaeraceae bacterium
ATCCGCGGCCTGGCGACGCATCATCCCGGACTCGCCGCCGTCATGCTCATCAGCATGCTCTCGCTGATCGGTTTGCCGCCGATGGTGGGTTTTGTCGGCAAGATTTACCTGTTCGGCGCGGCGATCAACGCCGGGCATGTCGCGTTGGTAGTGATCGCGGTCCTGAACAGCGCCATCTCGGCGGTCTACTACCTGCGTGTGGCGGCCGCGTGCTACTTCGATCCGTCCGCGCCGGACACCCGCGTCATCAAATCCTCCGGCCGCCGCAACGCCGCCATGCTCGCCGCCGTGGGTTCGCTCATCATCGGCATCACCGCCGGCTGGCTTGCCGAAGCGACCCACAGTGCAGCGAAGGGATTACAACACGGCAATGCGGCCACGCAAGTTCGCGATGACAACGAGCCGCCAACCAACAAAGCTGTGCAAAAAGGCGATGTGAAAAAGGCAACCAAACCGGGTTAATCAAGCGCCAGTACACGGCTGAAGGCAGTGTGATGTATGTAGAGTGGCCCATCGTCTTCCGTGATGGGCGGCACTTTTCAGAATTACAATGCTCTACGCGGGCGGCGTTGCTCAATCGCCACAAGGGCTCAGACCTCGCTCCGAGCGTCGCTGTATTTCGGGCTCGATTGCCTGCAAGGTGTGGCACAAATCAAGGGCTCGCCCGACCAAGGGGTTAGTGCTGTCCCCTTGCATTTCCAGCGTCTCTTTCTCCTTCAGCGGTTACAACATACGAGTGATTCCTATCGCGAGGGGAGCAATCCGGCGGGGTTTGGGGTGGTCGCAGAGCCCCAATCGCCCGCGCCTGTAATGCGTGCGCGCGAGACGAATGATCGCGGGCGAAACATCTGGACGACCAGTTGCGAAGTCTGAGCCGCCTCGGCGATTGAGAGGGCCCGCCCGGCGAGGGCATTGCATGCTATTCAACGTTCAGAGCCTGAATGATGTGGACTGTGGTGGAGGCGGATGGTTCTTGATCGATAACCATCCCAACCGAGAACAACTTCACCGCGCGTCAAACAAACGCTTCAACTCACCCAACAACGCCAACGTTTTTTCCAACGGCAACATCGTCGCCCCATCGCTGACGGCGTTGGCCGGATCGGGGTGGGTTTCGATGAACAGGGCCTGGACGCCGGCGGCGACAGCGGCTTTGGCGAGCAGGGGGGCGCGGTCGGGGCGGCCGCCGGAAGTGTTGCCCTGGCCGCCGGGTTGTTGGGTGGAGTGGGTGACGTCGAAGCAGACGGGCCAGCCGAGTTCCATCATGTCGCCGAGGCCGATGAAGTCGTTGACCAGCCGGTTGTAGCCGAAGAAGGTGCCGCGTTCGGTGAGCATGATCTGCGGCCCGTTTTCGCTAGCGTCCGTCAGTTTGGTCACGACGTTGGTCATCTCGGCCGGCGAGACGAACTGTCCCTTTTTGACGTTGACCACCTTGCCGGTCCGCGCGGCCGCGACGAGCAGATCGGTCTGCCGACAGAGAAACGCGGGGATCTGAAGAATGTCGACCGCTTCGGCGGCGATGGCGGCCTGTTGCGGTTCGTGAATGTCCGTCGTCACCGGCGTGCCAAGCGTTTGGCCGACCTTCTCCAGCAACTGCAAACCTTCTTCGAGCCCGGGCCCGCGCTGGCTGTGGATCGAGGTGCGGTTGGCTTTGTCGTAGCTTGCTTTGAAGACGTAGCCGAAGCCAAGTTCGGCGCAGCGGTCGCGCACAACTTCACCGATCTGCACACACAAGTCATACGACTCGGCAGTGCACGGCCCGGCAATGATGGTCAGCGGCGCGTCGGGGCCGATGGGGATGTCGCGGATGTGAATGGTTTGCATGGCGGGATGATAGCGAAGGTGCGAGGTTTGGTGATTTGGCGGTTTGGCGATCTGGTGATTGGTTCCCGGTCGTTCGCTCATGATCGGATCAATCACCAAATCACCAAACCGTCAAATCACTCAATCCACCTCAATACCCCGCGCCGCCGCCCCTCGCGCCTTGTGCGATCACCACGCCTGCCGAACAACCCAGCCGGTCCGCGCCGGCTTCGATCATGGTCACGGCGTCGTCGTAACTACGAATGCCGCCGGACGCTTTGACGTAGAGGCCGCCGGAGTGTTTTTTCATCCACTGCACGGCTTGGACCGTCGCGCCGCCGGTCGGGTGAAAGCCGGTTGACGTTTTGACAAAGTCGCAACCTGACTCGCGAGCAGCTTGGCAGGCGACGGCGATTCGCGCTTCGCCTTCTGCCGCGTCGACGTCGTGCATCAGCAACGATGATTCGATGATTACTTTCACGACGACGCCGGGGTTGACCGAGCGCACGGCTTTGGTGATTTCGAGGAACTCGTCTTTCGCAGCTTGGCCGTCTTTTTGCAACAGGTGCGGCGCGTGGGCGACGAAGTCGACTTCGTCGGCGCCGTCCTTGACGAGCATCGTCGCTAACATCGCTTTGAGGGTGGCGCGGTTGGCGCCGAGCGGGAAGCCGGCGACGCCGCAGGTTTTCACCGGCGAACCCTGCAACGCTTTGGCGGCGCGGGCGATGAAACAACCGTTCACGCACACGCTAGCGAATTCATGTTGCTTCGCTTCTTCGATGAGGCGATCGACGTCGGCGGCCGTCGCCTCGGCTTTGAGTATTGTGTGATCGATGCGCTGGGCGATGTTCATGATCGGGTCTCTTGCGTGGATTCCGTGTTGACTTC
Source organism: Phycisphaeraceae bacterium (assembly GCA_028281215.1). Classification (GTDB taxonomy): domain Bacteria; phylum Planctomycetota; class Phycisphaerae; order Phycisphaerales; family Phycisphaeraceae; genus JANQKH01. Next base: position 2,692 of record JANQKH010000663.1, read on the forward strand.
GTGCGGCTGTGCGGGAGCACTTTCTCCGCGCGCCGGCGATGTGCTGTTA
>JANQKH010000675.1 GCA_028281215.1 Phycisphaeraceae bacterium
TCGCACCGTTCATGGGGTAGCAAGTCATCTGATGCACGGCTTCGCTACCGGTCCATACCGGTCGCGGGTCATCGGGGCAACGGTACATTTCCACGCCGCGCACAAAAGGCCACAGCACACCGGTCTGCACGTGATTGACCACCTCGCTTTGAGGTCGCCCGCCGAAAGCCTGGGGGTCGCGCACTTTGAAATCGTACAACCAGCCGGCGGGCACACTCGAGGGATTGCTGGTTTCGACGCCGCGCCAATTGTCGAACGGCAGATGGCGGTTGTGTTCGACAGCGTACATCGTCAGCGCATTGCCCATCTGCCGCAGGTTCGACAAACACGCCGCGTTGGACGCCCGTGATACTTTCATGGCCGGCAACAACAGCGCGATGAGCACAGAAATGAGCGCCACGACCACAAGCAACTCGACCAGCGTGAACCCACCGCGAATACGAAACAACTGAAACGCAGTGATCACACGACGCTTGCTGCGCGATGAATCATCGATCATTTGTGCGATTTGCCAATGCTGCATGCGCACCTCACCACCGGTTACAACCACGACTGTTGTATTGTATGTAATTGCTTACAACAATGTTATTAAATTTTCGCCGTGTGTGTCAGATCAGATCGACCCGCAGACGCACCAGCCCGGAGAGTTCAGACAAACCGCCCGTCACGGTAGCATGTGACGTTTCCACGACGTCTCGACAAGGAAATCACGTATGCGGTTGCTTCTTCTCCCGTCATTGGTTTTGATCACCATTTCTGTCACGCACACCAGCCAAGGCGATTCCATCAAAGTCGGTGAGAATGACTGGCCCTGGTGGCGGGGCCCAAGCACCAATGGGATTGCTCCGCCTAATCAATCTCCGCCGACACAGTGGTCACCATCCAAAAACATCGTCTGGCAGGTAGACATTCCCGGCCGGGGTCACGCCGCGCCGATCGTCGTCGGCGATCAGGTCATCCTTCCCACTGCCGACCATGAACGCAAGACGCAAAGCGTGCTCTGCTTCGATCGCAAAACCGGCGACAAGCAATGGGAAACGGTCGTGCACAAAGGCGGCCTGATGGTCAAAAATCGCAAAGCGTCCGCCGCCTCGAGCACCCTGGCGTGCGACGGTAAACGCCTCTTCGTCACCTTCCCCAACGGCGGCGCCGTCTGGCTCACCGCGTTGGACCGCGAAGGCAAACAACTCTGGCAAAAGAAAGTCAGCAACTATGTCGTGCATCAGGGCTACGGCGCATCGCCCGCACTCTACAAACATCTGGTCATCGCCTCGGCGGATAACAAAGCCGGCGGCGCGATTGTCGCGTTCAATCGCATCACCGGCGAAGAAGTCTGGCGCGTCAAACGACCCAAGGAGCCCAACTACGCTTCGCCCGTCGTGGTGCACGTCGACGGCAAAGACCAACTCATCTTCATCGGCTGCGATCTCGTGACGAGTTTGAATCCGCTCACCGGCAGCAAACACTGGGAGTTCAAAGGCGCGACCACCGAATGCGTGACGACGACCGTCACCGACGGTACGCACATCTACACCAGCGGCGGGTATCCAAGAAACCATGTGGCCGCGATGCGGGCGGACGGATCAGGCAAGATCACCTGGCAGAACAAGGAACGCGTCTACGTGCCTTCGATGCTTTTTCACAAGGGCTACCTGTACGCCTTAGGCGACCCCGGCAGCGCGTACTGCTGGAAAGCCGACACCGGTGAACAGGCGTGGAAGCAACGGCTCGGCGGCGGGTTTTCCGCGTCGCCCGTACTGGTCGACAAGCACATCTACGCCTTCAACGAACGCGGCACGTGCTTTGTATTTGAGGCCACCCCGACCGCCTTCAAGGAAATCGCCCGCAACCAGCTTGGCAACGAAACGCTGTCAACGCCGACGATATGCGGCAACCGCATCTATATTCGCACCGCGCACAAACAAGGCGCTGACCGCCGGGAAGTGCTGTATTGCATAGGTCAATGAGCGATCAGCTTCGCCGTTCGATCACTTGTCGGTGAGCGTCACCTTCGCTTCGTAGTCGACTTGCTGGCCTTGGATTTTCCCGCCGTATTCCATGCTCATCGTGCCGTCGTTCACCCAACCGGTGACTTCGTCGACCGTCAGTTCGCCTTCCACCGTACCGGACAGCACCATCGCGCCGGAAGTTTTGATGTCGCCCGTGAATCGCAGAATCGCTTTGCCGTTCTGGCGATCGTACAGCGTGTAAACCACCGTCATGGTCATCGGCATCTGAGGGTTCACCTTGGCGTTCATCGTCTTGGTCCACGAATCGCGGATATCGACGGGGCGGTCGGGATACATGCCGAACATGCGCTCCATGGTCTGTTGAAGGTCGGCCCCGCCTGGAAAATTGGCAAGCCCCTCAACCTCGCCCACCGTCATGCCATCCGGCGCGACATTCATGGTCAGGGATTTGCCCACGATCGCGGACATTTCCCGCGCGATACCGCCGGGGTTCTTGTCCGTCTTCGAGTCGTACTTCACCTGGATCGGGCCCATGTCCATGTTGACCTTCATGCTGTCGAAATTCATCTTCATTCTGTGCATGCCGGTGGGGTCGACGTCCAGCACATTCACACTGACGCCGACGCCGATCTCCATGGAACCGTTCTCGCGGCCGGCATCCACGTCCATAACCATGCCCTGGTACTGCTTGTAAGTCGAACCCTTTTTCAGATTTAAGCGCAACTGAATCTTTTCGCCGCGCGGTTCGGGATCAGGGCCGCCGCAGCCGACCTGAAGTGATAAACATGCGGCAAGCGTGAGAGCGAGGGTGAATCGAAAAGTCTGCATGATGAAGCCCCAGAGGGTAATTGGTCAGATGAACGGGCATCCATATCCCGTGTGGCTGCATTGTACCGAATTGGAAGGGGGAAGTTGAAAGGATGTCTGTCTGCCCTGGGTTGTCACTCCGTATTCCTGTTTCGGCGTGTTGGCCATAGCTGGTCGTGAGGTCCGGTCCTACCGTTCGTGTTTTGAGCGGCAGGTGGCGACGGGTTTTGAGTGTGGGCGCGACGACATGGTCGCGGCGCCTCGGCGGCATGATGCGAGGCGTAGCGGCCAGTCGATCATCACAGCCGTCTTCAACCACACGCGCTGGACGTGGCCTTTCAGGATGACAACAATGAATCGTCCATGTTCTGCAAACGCTGCCGGTACAACCTCGATCATCTGGATACCGATGCCTGCCCCGAATGCGGGCGGGTGTTTGATGCGGACAATCCGAAGACGTACCGAAAACGACCGGGGTTTCCAAGGTGGGTCCGGCGGATGGGCAAAGCCGCAGCGGTGGTGTGCATCCTGCTCGCACTGGCTGCGGGGGTGATTGAATGGCAGTATCAATCGGAGGCGCGGGCGGCGAGGGTGTTGGAGGAGCAGGGACATTCGGTTCAATGGACTGACGAGTATGAGTGGAAGGGCGAACATCGGTGGGCGGCGAATATTCCGTGGCTCTATCATCGGTTGCAATCGGTCAACAACGTCCTTTTGCAAGGCGCTCATAGTCCCTCGCCGGACGCAACGCGGATCCTCTCCGGTTTCCAGAAACTGGAAAGTGTCACCATTCTCGACAGCACACGATCTACGTTGCCTAACGAGTTCTTCTCTCTGTCGCAGATTAAACATCTCACGATTATTCAGTTACCACTCACTGATTTGGATATACGAATCGAGAATCTCACATCGCTCGAATATTTGAATATTCACGACTCCAAACTGACAGAACTTCCATCCACGATCGGCCGTCTGAAATCCCTGACAATTCTTTACGTGACTGCCACACCGGGTTTCACACTTTCACCGGAGATTGGTCAAGCTGGCAAACTCAAACACCTGACTTTAGAAGCAAACAATATGTTGGCGTTGCCCGAAGAATTGGGTCGCCTGCAATCGCTGATGTCCCTGATCATCAGTCGCAATCAGTTTAGAGCTATTCCGCCCGCTGTATACAAACTGGCTGGGCTTCAGACGCTTTTCTGTGCGGACAACAAGATATCCAAGCTGTCACCCGATATCGGCAAACTCACCAATCTTCGCGACCTTGTTCTCTCTGGCAATCAGATCTCATCTTTGCCCGCCGAGATCGGGCAATTGAAAAGATTGACGGACCTGGACCTGTCAAACAATCCGATCACCGACGAAGCGTTGATTCACCTGCACGCGCTGGCGCGGCTGCAATGGCTCGACCTGTCCAAGACAAACACCACCGCCGCTGGCCGCGCCGCGTTGCGGAAGGTGCTTCCGTATTGTGAGATCAAGCCGGACCATCCCCAACCGCCGGTGCAGAATAGTGACTTTCCCGCGGGCACGATCAACTGGGATCAGGCGCCTGCCCCGGCACCCTGATCGGTATGTGTATGATGTTGGCCGTTCCGGGGATTGAGGCTTGGGCGATGAGGGGTAGAGGTTGGGGGCGGGTTGGTTTTCACCGTTCAGGGGACACGTTTGTTGCCAGGGATTCATTTCAATTTGGACACGTATCAACGGCTGCGCGATTGCACCTGCATTGACCTGTGTTCGCATCTTCACGGAAAGGTTTAATCAATGGCGGAATCCGAAAAACTGTTGGCGGCGCTGGGCTGCAATCGACAATCGCTGGCCGAAATGCGGGCGGCGGCACTGGCGCAATCGCAGGCTGAAACGCTGGACGGCGGTGCGATGGATGGTCAGGCTGAGTTTGAACAGAAGATTGCCTACCTGCGCGAACAGATCGCGCAGAATCCGCAAGCCATGCTCGCCAACGCGCCGGCCATTCTTGGCGCCGAGCCGACGGCCGAGGCGTTTCTCAGATTGCTCGAGGACGCTGAGCAGGCCATCAACAATCCCGCGCCGGCGCTCGAATCACTTCAACTGGACGTCGGCTACGAACTGCCTGAACACGAACAGTTCCCCGGTTACGATCCTACGGAAATCACGATCGATCCGAACTTCACCGGCTATCAGGAAACCGATCTGGCGGGTTGGGGGCTGACCGGTGTGGAAGCCGCGCTGTTCCGTTTGTTCAACCGGAAGCCGGACCTGCTTCCGTTCGCGAACGACAGTTATCGTTATGAACTACCCACACAGGATGGCGTGTCGCAGGTGGCGCTGTTTTCGGATTGGGGCAATGGTCATTACCACGCGCGGTACATCGCCAAGCACATCGGCCGACTGGCGCCGGACTGTGCGATTCACCTGGGCGACATTTATTACACCGGCAGGGAGTTCGAAGTCGCGGGCAGTTTTGCGAGCATCCTTGAGCGATACATCACACCGACAATTCCGTTCTACGCGCTCAACGCCAACCACGAGATGGACACGCACGGGATCGCGTATTTCAATTACCTGGCACAAAAGAACGCGCAGAACCCGGCGCTGCATCCGCAGGAGTCGAGCTTCTTCACGCTGTACAACGACCGGTTTCAGATCACCGCGATCGATACGGCGTATCACAAAAACGGACGGTTTGAAGATCCGGCGATGTTGGACTGGTTGCGGGCGAGTCTTGAAGAAGGCAAAGCGAACGACCGCGTGAATATTTTGCTGAGCCAGAGTGAGCCTTACGATCGCGGCGACAAGAAAGCGAAGAAGTTGCTGAAAGATGTTTCATCTGTGAAGTCCATGATCGACCTTTGGTTCTGGGGCGACCAGCATTTTGCCGCGATGTACGGCCCAAATTCGCCGGATGCGCCGTTCTACGGAAGCTGCATCGGACACGGCGGGTTTCCGTACAAGAGAATCAAGAAACGTGAGGACTTTGAAACGCCCGTCGCGCCGCTGCTGTATGCCGAGCAGGGCATGCGCTTTTCGATTCGCGATGACCGCGGAGCCAACGGGTTTGTGATGCTGACGCTGAACGACGATGAGATCATGATCAAGTTCATCGACTGGCGATTGCGTGACCGCGGGGAGATATTGCTTTCACATGCGGGCGGAGAGATTGATCCGCAGCCGGTGATGGTGCGCGAGCCGGCGGAGGCGTAAGGAGATGAAGGAGGGATATTGATGTGTCAAGCCAAGAGGCTATGGCACGCCAAGCCTTTTCCATAGGCACCCTCGCGCGATTTCAAATGGAGCCTAGTCTTCCGCCGGCTTGGGGTGTTTCTTGCGGAACTCGGCGAAGGCGTCGGCCATGAGTGCGGGGCCGGCGTCTTCGTCGGCGTACATGTCGGCGACCACGTCTTCAAGGTAGTAGTCATCCGATTCGTCGACCTGGGCCTCCATGCGTTTCGTGGCGAGGTCGACGTTGCCCGCCACCGCCGCGACGATGGCGCCGAAGTAATCACGGTTGTACTCATTAGTGATGCGCGGGAGGAAGGCTTCTGCTTCGTCGAAATGTTTGAGGCGCAACATGGAGCGGATCAGCCGATCGCGCGTGGAATAAAGGTTGCGCGATTTGTCTTCAACCATCTGGTCGTAGTGTTTCAACAGCACGGCTTTGGCTTTGGCGTATTGCTTGTCGACATACTCGGCCTCGGCGGTCCAGAATGGATCGGCGTTGCTGTGCGCCGAGAGCAGGTCGCGCAGGCTTGCCGCATCTTTCTGACGGGACATGTGCCAACTAAGGATCGAGAAAACTTCGTCCTTGTCGCCGAAGGTGTCGTATGCGTCCTGCCATCGGCCCTGGTCATAGCGGTTGAGCGTGCGCGAGCGGAAGGCGCGATTCTTCGCGTACTTGCTTTCGCCAAGGTTGATCGCTTCGATGGCGGCGGCGTCGGCTTTGTCATGTTGCTTGCTGAGGCGGTACCCTTCCGCCAGGTAATAGTTGGCGTCGTATGTCTTCGGGTGGGCCTGGTGATGACGGAGGCTCAGTTGCAGTAGGCCTTGCCCGTTCTCATCACGTTGCAACATACGCGCCAGATCGCGGAACGTTTTGTCCGCCGGCTTGATCTTCTCGTACGCTTCAAGAAAACGGTCCAGTTCGTACAACATCTTGACGCGCTGCCAGCGGAACGTGTAGGTGTCCTCCTTGTCGTACCGCATCGCCAGCGCAAACAGCTTTTCCGCGGCCGCATAATCCTTGCGCCGGCTGGCGTCCACGCCCTTGTGGTAGTGCAGCCAGGGATCGTTCGGGTGTGTCCTGGCGTGCACAGCGTAAAGTTCAGACAGATCGGCGTTCGGATCCTGATCACGCAGCGCATAAATGACCGACCGGAACGTCTGGTCCTGCGGCTCGACCGTGGTGAGCGCTTTGATCGCGTCGCCCTGCCCGACCATCGCTTTGATCTGGAACCGTCGAATGTCTTCGTGCGCTTCCTCACGGTCTTTCGGGAGGCGTTGCTTGGCGAGGTTCAAATGCGTCAGCGCGAGGCTGTAGTTCTTTTCCTGATCCGCCTCGAACGGATAGAT
>JANQKH010000686.1 GCA_028281215.1 Phycisphaeraceae bacterium
CGACGGCGTTACGGCGATCGGCAACTCTGCCAACGGCATCTTTACCGGCGATGGCGGCGGCTTCCCCGTACTTGCCGCTACGGGCTACGCATCCGGCAACATCTTCGGCGGGTCGAACGCGGGCGAAGGTAATGTCCTGTCCGGCAATTCGACCTTCGGTTATACGTCCAACAGTGTCGGCTTGGCGGGAACAGGCAATACCGTACAGGGCAACTTCATCGGCACGGACTTCACCGGGGCCGTTGCGGTTGGCAATCAACTCGGCGGCATGCTGCTGCACGCCCAGAACAACCTGATCGGCGGCAGTAATGCCGGCGAAGGAAACATCATTTCCGGCAACAACGGGGCGGGCATCACCATCAGCGCCAACTTTGCGGTCAACAACACCATTCAAGGCAACATGATCGGCACCGATGTGTCCGGCAATAATGACTTAGGCAATGCCGGCGACGGTGTCCTGCTGACCGACATCGGCTTTGGAACGCCTGCCCGTGACAACACCATCGGCGGCATCAATTCAGGCGAAGCCAACGTCATCGCCTTTAACCAGAACAATGGCGTCACCGTAACCAACGGCAGCACCGGCAACACCATCAGCGGCAACAGCTTCTTCGAAAACGACGGCCTAGGCATTGACCTCAACAACGACGGCGTGACGTTCAACGATGCCGACGACTCCGACGCCGGTGGCAACGCCAGCCAGAACTTCCCCGATTTGTTCGAAGCCAACGTCATCACCGGCCTGGGCACGCAAATCGTCGGCGAACTCCAATCGGTGGCGTTCACCAACTTCCGTATTGAAATCTTCAGCGTGTTCAACGAAGACCCAAGCGGATTCGGCGAGGGCGAATTGTTCCTCGAATCATTCGATGTGTCATCGGATTCCGATGGCTTTGCGTTCTTCGACGAACTGATCGGCTTCGAATTGGCACCTGATGAAATCATCACCGCCACCGCGACGAACCTGACCACCGGCGATACCAGTGAATTCTCCGGCAACATCTTCGCGGAGTTGCAAGCCAACATTGATGCGATCGACGACAACTACGCAGTATTCAACAACAACGTTCTGAATATCGACGCCGCCAACGGCGTACTCGCCAACGATGTTGATAACGTTGGCGCGGGTTTGAACGTGATCGATTTTGATGCGGTCAGCAGCCTGGGCGCGGGCGTCAGTGTCAACGCCGACGGTAGCTTTATCTATGATCCTTCCGCGTTTGTGACCTCCGGCACGGGCTTGCACTTCGGCTCCGATGCCTTCCAGTTGTTTGAAGGATTCCGCGACTTCCAGGGCGACACGTTCATCGATTTCGATAATCTCGCCATCGGCACACAATTGGACAATGAACTGGCAGCCCAAGGCGTGACCTTCGCCACCACGACTGATATCAATGGCAATCCGATCGCGGAAGGTTCCGTCATCGTCTCTTCGATTGCCGGCGGCGTCACCATCGTGGGCCGGCGACTACCTGCCTTTGATGACGGTCGTCCGTTCTATGAAATCCGATTCACCACGCCACAACGCCGTGCGGGCATCGAGCGCATCGGCAGCACCAGTTCGCTCACGCGATTTTTCAACAACGGTAATCTGCTGGTTGAACATCAGAACACGGCCAACCGAGAGTTTGTCGGATTCGTGGTGGACTCCAACAATCCAGGTGACTGGATCACGCACATTGAAGTCGCCGGCCTACCCATCAGCGGATCGCTTCAAACCCTCTTCAGCGACAATCTTTTCTTCGGTACGGCCCCGGCACCTGTGGCAGACCCGTCGCTGGTGAATCTCGCACCTGGTGCGACGGTGATTGATTCATTCAACTACACCGCTGAGGATGACAACTTTGATGCGGACACCGCGACCGTATTCGTGGACGTCACGGGGGATTTCGCGCCAACCGCCGACCTTCTCACTCCCACTGTCATCACGGGCACGACCGAGTTGCTGATCGACATCGTGCTCAGCGACAACAGCCAGATCGACATCGCCAGTGTGATCGACAATGACAGTGCGTTCCGGGTCACCGGTCCGAACGGCTTCGATGAATTAGCCTCTTTCGTTAACGTGGACGACCCGACGGATGGTTCACCGCGAACCGTCACGTTGCGCATCGACGCACCAGGCGATGCATGGAACCAGGATGACAACGGCACATACACCGTCGCCGTCGAACCCAATCAGATTTTCGATGACGCAGGCAATGCGGTAACCGATGTCGACAACAATACGTTCGACGTGAACATCGGCGCCGCAGTGCTGCCGCCCAACGCCGTGGTTCAAGAATTCTTCTCACTGCAACTGGCGGGCGGAAACTTTGGCTCCTTCGCATTCGGCACCGGCGGCGTGTTCGGCAACGATTTGTACGTGACCGACTTCGACGGCTCAATCTCCGGTCCAGGCCGCGTGCATCGCCTGGCAGACCTTGATGCCAGCGGCGACGCCAACGGTGCAGGCGAATCGTCGATCGCGCTCGACTTCAACCAGTCGGCGTTCCGCGTGCCGGTCGGCATCGCCTTCGGCCAAGGCACGGGCAACAACTTTGGTACGGACATGTTCCTGAACCATCAGACATCAGGAACGTTCACGCGATCCGTCTTGCGTGTAAGCGACCTGACGCCGACGGTCTCGCAACTCACGCCCAACGGCACGTTCTTTAATCAAGCAGGCATGGCGATGTCCGCCGATGGCAGCATGCTGCTGGTGAACGAGGCCGGCGCTTTCACCGTATTCGGCGGCGGCGCGGACGGTCAAATCCTGGCGATCGATGACCAAGGCAATGCCACTGTCTTTGCCAGCGGCATCAACACGCCTCGCGGGTTGCATGACATCAACTATGACGGCGGCATCGCACCCGATGGCACCTACACAATCCTGAACCACTCAATCGGCAACGGCGTGTTCGACCGCGAACTGCTGTCCTTCAAGGATCTGAACGGTGATGGTGACGCCAACGACGCCGGCGAAGCCACCGTCTTGATCGCCGACGCCCGTTTCTTCTCGCAAACCGGATCAGCGACGTACGATGCACAGGGCAACCTTTACGTGACGCGCGGCTCTGACATCTATCGCCTTGAAGACCTCAACGGTGACGGAAACTTCGACGACGCCGACGGCAATTTCGACGCTGGCGAAGTTACTCTGTTCGCCGAGGGCATGCCGGCATCGATCACGGACATCGAGTTCGACGCCAACGGTGACATGTTCGCCGTCATGACCGACACGTCAGGTGCGAATCCGGTCGGCATCGTCGTCCGCATCGGTGCTGCGGCCAACGGCGGCGCCTTCAACGCCAATGTCATCGCCGGACAACTCAAAGTCACCGCAACCGGTGGCGCGGACGACATTCAAGTTCTGAGCACCGACATCGGCGGCGCCCTCTTGCCGGATGGGCAGGTGCGATTGGTGTCGGAGGCCAACGGAGTCGATCAGATCTTCAACGGCGTTGATACCCTGCTGATCAATGCGGGCGATGGCGACGACGTGATTACGATTGACCCCGCCCTGCGTTCGACCAACGGACTAGACGTGAATGCACAAATCTTCGGCGAAGGCGGCGACGACATTATCACCGGTGGCTCCGGCAATGACCTGATCAGTGGCGGTGCGGGGAACGATACCATTAACGGTGGCGCCGGCGATGACGACCTGCGCGGTGACGCTGATGATGACCTGTTCCTGTTTGACAACAACTTTGGCAACGACACCGTCGACGAAGGCGCCAACAACGGTAATGACACCATGGACTTCTCCAACGTGTCTGCCCCACTCACGTTCACACTGGGTAATATCGTCGTCACTGACGGCAACAACAACGCCACGCACAACGGCGACAACATCGAGAAACTCGTCGGCGGCAGCAACAACGACACGTTCGTCTTCCCGGATCAGGTAACGCTCGCCGGCGGCAACGGCATCATTGACGGCGGCCCCGGCATCGACACACTGGACTATTCGGCGTTTACCACACCGGTCGATGCCGTGCTCGGCGGCGGCGCGACGGGCATCACCGCCAACCAGAATATTGAGAACGCGCTTAACGCTGACATTGTCATCCAAGGCACAGCCGAGGATATCTCCACACCGCAGGCCACGCAGTTGATCACCATCCAGTTCACCGATGAGGACAACGTCGATACCAGTTCGTTCGACAGCGCTGATCTCGTCGTCACCGGACCGAACGGATTCTCCGCCAATCCCACATTCCTGGGCGTGAACATCGCCGGGGACGGTGTGACGCGGCAGGCGATCTACCGATTGACCGGCCCCGGCGGTTCATTCGATGCGGCGGACAACGGGCAATACATTGTCCAACTCCAGACCAAGGAAGTCGCCGACAGCCTGGGCAACTTCTTCCTCTCATCGATTGTGGCGTTCTTCGAGACGAATATTGACAGCACCTTACCGACCGCCGTTGTCGATGTACCCAACCAGCGCACGCCCGTCAACCAAATCAGCTTTGACGTGACGTATGACGATGACATTGGCATTGATATCAATTCATTGAACAACGCGATTCAAGTCACCGGGCCGAACGGGTTTTCGCAGATCGCGCAGGTTCAGAACATCACGCCGTCGGGCAATGGCTTCGTGGTGACATATTTCATCACGGCGCCAGACGGTTTGTTCGACTTCAACGACAACGGGTTTTATCGTATCCTGTTACGCGCGAACCAGCTCATGGATGTCAATGGAAACTTCGCGCCACAGCAGGAACTGGACACCTTCCGAGTCAAGATTTCCTCCAGCGCTTAAGGGATAGGCGGACTTGCCGACGACGAACCGATTCATTTCGATATTGCTGATTGCGTCGCTTGTGTGTGCGCAAACCGGCATGCTCGTCGCCCAACCGGCTGCCCCGGCAGGGGAACTGCCGATCAGGGTCACCGCGGTGCGAGGCAATGTGCAGGTTCGTGAGGCCTCGGACAAACCCTGGCGGAAAGTCGCCGTCGGCACGGAGTTGAAGATCGGCTGGGATCTGCGGACCGGATTGCGAAGCAACGTGCAATTCATCATCGGCACGGAGCACACGGTGACCATCGATCGGCTCGGTGTGGTCAAGGTTCTCGACGCTCGCCGAACCGATGGTAAGGTCAAGACCAACATTGGCATGAAGTACGGCCGGACCAACTACCGGGTGAAAGCCGCGGGCGAGGAACACGAATCCAAGATTCATGCCCCTTCGGCTACATTGGCGATTCGCGGGTCGAACATCACCGTCAGCGATGATGACATGTTCGGCTACTCCGCCACAGTCAGCGAAACCGAAGATGCCGAGATCGAAGCACGCGGTACACCGGAAGAGCAGCGCATCGTGATTCGCCAAGAAGGCACAATCACCGGCAAGATGCCGCCCACGCTCGCGCAGTTCCTCGATCGCACGGGTCAGCCGGTAGGTACCGCACTGATTGCCTTGCTGTTTACCAGTCCAGGAGCCAGCCCAGATGTTGTCGCCGGTCGTCGTGACGGCATCACGCCGTTCCAGACCGCGCTCACCGTCGACGAATTGGCTGCCATTTTCAAGGATGTGGCCGAATTCCCCAACGGCCCGTCCTTCCAAGTGCAGACCGATATTCGTTCGGATCAGCAACAGGCATCCGCCGCTGCATTCGACGAAGGCGCGGCAACAACTGGCGGTGCGATTAATCAAGGCCAACTCTTCCTTCAAGTTGACTGGACTGGGTTTGCCGATCTGGATTTCGGTGTGCGTGATTCACTGGGCGCTATCACGGCCCCGTTCCCCGACACGTTCGGCCCCGGAGCCAACACGGTGACCCGCCTCAACGGTCCGGCGACTGCCAATGCAGGGCCCGATCAACTTGAGGATCCCGTCCTGCTTGCAGGTTCCGAATTCGTCACCTTCCCAGTCGAGCACCTCACCGGGCAACACACGGCCCTCGTGCGATTCATCGACTTCCCCGGCGCCACGGCCGCGAACTTCAACGTGCTTGTGACCCAGCAAGATCCGGTGCTTGGCACGGTCATTCTCTTGAACCAGGCGGGCAACGTCGACGCCGCGAATTCAGCAGTTGACATTCCATTCGTCGTCCCGCCGGTGTCGCAACAACCGTGATCACCGGTTGCTGCGAATCGCCTGCATTCAATTTACTGCTTTTCCTTCACATGCGGTCCGTACAGATGTTTGCCGCGACGCGCGGCTTGAATGGCCTTGTCCGTATCCTGCGCAGCACCGGGATCACCCTGCAACGCCAGCCAACGATCCAACTCGGCGCTCAGCCTGGCTTTGACTTGCGCGTGTTGCTTGTCCATCGCCAGGTTGTTCATCTCATAGGGATCGTTCCGCGTGTGATACAACTGTTCACGCGGCCGCTTCATAAATCGCTTGACCAGGTTGTAAATCTCCCTGTTCGACCACGAGTCGCGCACCCAGGTTGACCAGTACGGGTTGTTCAAACTGCCATTGCCGCGCATGCCCATCAGGTGTTTCTCAATGTACAGCTCATCCGGCGTGAGATTGCGAATGTAGCGGTACTCACCATCGCTCACCGTGCGAATCGGATAGGCAGGCCCTTCCGGAATATTGTTGTGCATGCCGTAGGCGTACTTGCGATGTTCATTGGTTTTGCCGCGAAGCACGGATTGAAAACTGGAGCCGTCAAACACATGTCGCTTGGGATCACCGCCGGCAAGCTCAACAAGGGTTGGCACCACGTCCGCGTACTGCACCAACGCATCGGTTCGTTTGCCCACCGGCACCACACCGGGCCACCTTGCCACCAACGCGGTGTGTACGCCGGTGTCCCAGTTTGTCCACTTGCATCCCGGAAACTGCGAGCCTTGCTCCGATGTGAATAGCACAAGCGTGTCGTTACTCTTGCCCGTGGCTTCAAGCACTTCAAGGATCTGCCCAACCTGACCATCCATGTACGTAATCTCCGCCAGGTATTTGGCGAAGTCCTCCCGTGTGCGCGGCGTGTCCGCAATGTTGGGCGGAAGCTTGAGTTTGTCCACGGGGTACTGCGACGCATCGCCCATCACCCAGGGAAGATGCGGTTCAACCAATGCGATCACCAGGCAGAAAGGTTGATCGCCTCCTTGATTCATGAATTGCTTGATACCTGCAAGATCATGTTTCTTCGTCGGATTTCGTACGCAATTCGGATCGAAACCGGAAACCTTCGTGAACGGAAACGCCTGCGCCGGTTTGACGTGCACCTTGCCCGCCAATCCAACGCGGTAACCGAGTTGGCCAAGGTGATGCGGCATGCTCTTGACATTGGGCCGGCTTGCTGAGTGATTCCACGCGCAGCCGTTTCGCATCGGATACTGCCCCGTATAAAGCTCAGCGCGGCAGGGCTGACACATCGCCTCGGCCAGATACGCGCGATTGAACGTGAGCCCTTGTGCGGCGAGGCGGTCAATATTCGGCGTCTTGGCGTTGCGGCCGCCATACAACGGCAGGTCGTTGTAAGTGCAGTCGTCCGCCATGATGATCAATACGTTCGGCTGCTTGGCGGCCGTCACAGGGTCAGTCAGACAAAGTACAGACAGTGCCGTCACAATTGTGATCACCAAACACATTGCCAAATGTCTGTCCGATTTCATGAGAATTCCTTCGGTACCTGGATCACTTGTGCTGATGGCCGTGCTTCAAGCCGGCTGGCAGTTTGAAGCCGCCGGCTTGAAGAAATGCGACCAAATCGAGAATCTGCTCCTTCGTCAAGACGGTCGCCATGCCCTGCGGCATCGATGACAGCTTCGATGTTCGCCGTGACTTAATTTGACGTTTCGGAAGTTTGATGACCGCCTTGGGCGCCAACAGATTCGGGATCACCGTGATTGTTCGTTTGTCCTGCGTGGCGATCACACCCGTCACCGTTTCGCCGTTCTTCATGTCGAACTGCACCGACTGATACTTTTCGTTGATCACAGCCGATGGCTCAAGGATTTGCTGCAACAGTTTGCGGCCCTTGAACTGCTCGGACACTTTCGTCAGATCAGGCCCAACCGGCACACCGTGCCCGGCTACCACGTGACACTGATTGCATC
>JANQKH010000807.1 GCA_028281215.1 Phycisphaeraceae bacterium
GAACAGATCGGCAAGATTTTCGGCACCGCGGCGACCCGCCTCGGTCGCGGCTCTCCCGTCCTTTCCGGTGAAGGCATCGCCGGCGGCTACAACAATAAGTATGTCACCTACCGTCACTACGCCATCGTCCGTCTCGGCGCCCGCAACGAACCGCGTCTGGCGACGATCGTTGTCAATGGCCGACCTGCCGTGATCATCTCGCACGAAGACCTTTCGCTCGGTGCGTTGGGTGTGCGTCGCGAAGGCATTCTCGGCTACAGCCGTAAGAGCAGCGTGCGTTTGCTGACCAACATGGTTCTCGCCGCGCATCAGAAACCGGGCGAAGCGAAGGACGGCAACAAGAACGTCACACAACCAACCCCTAATGGCAAAATCGCGGCGGCGAATTGATTGTCACACGCACGAATCAAAATACTGTAAGCCTCCGGCGTCGGCCGGAGGCTTTTTCTTTGCTCGATTTAATGCGATTCACGAGCAGGCATCCCCGTGCACCGATTCCCAATGTGACAATTCAAAACACCCGCCCCGCATTAAACTGTAGATGGCACACTCATGCGAGGGTTTTGCGATGCGACAGGGAATCCCGATTCTCATCATGCTTTGCGGGTTACACACCACATACGCCGCCGATTGGCCGAATTGGCGCGGGCCGAACCATGACGGCACAACCCAAGAAACATCAGGCTGGAATGGCAAAGCGTGGCCGATCAAGGAGGCGTGGCGCACGCGCGTCGGGCTTGGCGGCAGTTCGCCCATTGTTGCCGATGGTTTTGTTTACACGCTGGGCAACGACGGCGAAAAGGACATGCTCGTTTGCATCGACCCCAAGTCCGGCAAGGCGCAATGGCGGCAAACCTACGCCTGCCCGCCGTTCGGCCGCCACGCCGTCGGCGATCAAAGCCAATATCGGGGCCCTTCGTCCACGCCCACGTTCGATGCAAAGACTGGTGTGCTATACACGCTGAGCACCGATGGTGACTTGAATGCATGGAACACCAAAGCGAAAGGAAAACGTATCTGGTCACTGAACCTTTATGAGTCATACGATGTCGGCCGGCGTCCGCAAGTGACCAAGCGGCGCAATTCACTTCGCGATTACGGTTACACCTCCGCGCCGTTCATTGATAACGATTGGCTGCTGGTCGAAGTCGGTGATGACGAAGGCACGGTCATGGCGTTTGATAAGAAAACGGGCAAGCACATCTGGTCATCGCAGTTAAAAGACCCCGCCGGCCACACGGGTGGTCTCACGCCGATCGAGGTCGAGGGTATTCCCTGTGTCGCGGTGTTCACGGCTTATCACGTCGCGGTGATCCGCCTCGACCGGGGCCACGAAGGTAAAACGCTGGCGAAATTTCCATGGCGTACGGACTACATCAACAGCATCGCATCGCTGACCGCCGTCGGCGATGAATTGATCGTCACGTCGAAATACAACCAGATGCGCACGGTCAAACTGAAAGTCACCAGTAAGGGCATGCAGCAAGTATGGGAGTGCAAGATCGCCGCGTCCGGGGTGTGCAGTCCGGTGGTGCTGGACAAACATGTTTACTTTGCTAACCGCGGTTTATGGTGTCTGAGTTTTGCCGACGGCGAGTTGAAAATGGACGGCGACCGTTTTGGCGACGCCGGCTCCTGTATCGTGACCGGTGACGGCCGCATCATTGTGTGGGCCAGCAACGGCGATCTCGTGCTCATCGAATCAATGGGCCGATCCGGCGGCGAATACAAAATCCTCGGCCAGAAGCGCAAGCTGTTTCGTTACACCGCTTGGCCTCATGTCGCTCTGGCTGACGGGCGGCTCTATTGCAAAGATCGCAGTGGGAACATGATTTGTTTCACCATTGAGAAGTGAAGGCTACTCGCTCACCCATTTTAGACCCGCTGAGTGCCGCCACTTGTCGATCGCGTGCATGTTGCTGACCGAGTCGGCCCATGTATGTGCGGGCGCTGGCGGCTGGCGATTCGGGATGTGTTTCTGCACCGTTTCGACTTCGAGGATGTATTGATCGGTATCGTCGTCGATGGTGATCACTTCCGCGTCGTCACCGCGATGGATTTCGATGCGAAGGCATTCGTGGGCGAACCAGGGATCGGGGATTTTGATTGTGCCGGTGTCGCCGTAGATGAAGAACGTGCGGTCGCACCACGCATTCATACCGCACGCCAGGGACGCGATGATGTCGCGTTCGCCGTCCTTATTGGCGAACTTTACCGCCGCGGACGCCATCAGATCGACAAACCCTCCACTGCCGGCCGGTTGAAAAAACGCCGCGCTGCCGTTCACCTCGATCGGGTCGGCAAACGGCTTATCGGTGACGGTGCCGGCAATCAACCGACTCAGTGACAGGCCGTAGCAGCCGACGTCCATGATCGATCCGCCGCCCATGTGGTTGTAGAGCCGAACGTCGCCGCCGGGCTTGATGCGCTCGGCGTCCATGCCAAAACTGAACGCCGATTGAATCAGCCTGATCGTGCCGATCGCGTTGTTTTTCAGCAGTTCGACAAGTTCCGCCGTTTGCGGATGACAGCGGTACATGAACGCTTCCATAAAGAAGACATCGTGCCGGCGCACCGTGTTGATGACGGTTTCGGCTTCGGCGCCGGTCATGGCCATCGGTTTTTCGCAGAGAATGTGTTTGCCGGCTTCGGCGCATTTGATCGACCACGGCGCGTGCAGGTTGTTGGGGAGTGAGATGTAAACCACATCAACGTCATCGGCGTTGACCACGCCTTCGTAGCTGTCGAATCGTCCGGGCACGTTCCACGTTTCACCGAAAGTGTCTGCCGAGGCCTGCGATCGGCTGCCGACTGCGACCAATTCGTTGTCCGGAGCGTCCTTGATCGCACCTGCAAGACGGGCGGCGATTCGCCCCGTGCCCAGGATGCCCCATCGCAATGTGTCACTCATATCAACGTCCCTTTGGCCGCCGACACCATTTGCCAAGTGTCGGGCGGGGCCTTAGATTCCTGCATTCGTGATTCTCAGGTTCCTCGGCGGGCGAACACCTTATCCGATTCGCCGCCCCTTCGCAGGAGCGGGCATGGGCATTCTTCAACCCATCGATTTCATCATTTTCTTCGCGTCACTGCTCGGCGTGATGGCCCTCGGACTCTGGGCCGGCCGCAAGGAAGACAACAGTGAAGACTACTACCTTGCCGGTCGATCAACGCGATGGTGGGGTGTCGCCGGTTCGATCTTCGGTTCCAACATTTCCGCCAATCACCTGGTCGGCATGATGGGTGTTGGTTTTGCGCTCGGCTTCGTGGAAAGCCACTTTGAGATCAGCGCCATCGCCGGCCTGCTTCTATTGTGCTACGGCTTCCTGCCGATGTACCGCAAGCTGCGCGTCTACACGCTCAGCGAATATCTCAGCCGGCGCTACGGCGATTCCAGCCGTGTCGCTTATGCCGTCATCATGGTGGTGATCATCGTGTTTGTGATGATGGTGCCAGCGTTTTACATCGGTTCGCGCACGGTGAATATTCTTTTGGTTGACCAAGCTGAGATTCAGGCAGTGGTGGATTCCGGCGGCGCGCAGAAAGTGGAGGTCGACCAAGGCTACTACAACCTGGGCATCCTCATCATGGCGCTGGTCACCGGCACGTACACGATTGTCGGCGGCCTCAAAGCCGTCATCGTGACCGACGTGATTCAGTCGCTGCTCATGTTGCTCGCGGCGATCATTGTCTGCATCTTCACGTTCAGCCAACCGGAGATCGGGGGGTGGGCGAACCTGCGCGAAATGGATTCCGGCGGACAGGGCAAGGATCTGGTCAAACTCTACCTGCCCAGCGATCATCCCAAGCGACCATGGACCGGCATGCTGTCCGGCCTGATGATCCTGCACTTCTATTATTGGGGCACCAACCAGTTCATCGTGCAACGCGCGCTGGCGGCGAAGTCCGACCGCGAAGCACGCATCGGCATCATCACCGCAGGCTTCTTCAAACTGCTCATCCCATTTATTTCCATCGGTACGGGCATCGCCGCGTTCTATCTGTTCAAACAGAAAATGCCGGGCGTGACGCTCGATGGTGACACGGCATTCCCGATGCTGATGCGCGAAGTGATTTCGCCGGCGATGGCAGGGCTGGTCGGCCTTGTCGCCGCCGGGTTAATTGGCGCGATCCTCTCCAGCGTCGACTCGATGATGAACAGTGCGTCGACCATTCTCACATTCGACATTTACAAGCGCTACATCAACCCCGAGGCGAGTGAGAAAAACCTCGTTTTCGTCGGTCGCGCGATCATTGCCGGGCTTGTCGTGCTGTCGGCGTTCCTGACCATTGTGATCATGGACCCGAATACGAAGGAGAATTTTTTCAACTATGTCGCGTCGCATCAAAGCCGACTGGTCGCGGGTTTGGTTGTCGCGTTCGGTATGGGCATGCTTTGGAAGCGAGGCACGGCGGCGGCGGGGGTGACGGCAATCATTGCCGGCGTGGTGTTCTCCTACGTGCTTCCGCCGGTTTACGAAAATACCCTCGGCGCGGATCCGGCATGGTCGGCGATGTTCGGGACGCAGTTGAACTTCTTCCACAGCGTGGCGGTCGCCGCGGTGTTGACGTTGATTGTGTACGTCGTGGTCAGTTTGTGTACGAAACCGGACGCCGAAAAATCACAGTTAACATGGACGGGACTCGGTGGGCGAACAATAGGGGAGATGCAACACGTAATCATCGCCATCGTGGCATCGCTCGCGGTTTATGGTTTGATCGCCTTGCTCATCGTGCCGGGTGGATTGCCCGTGCCCGGATCGCCGCAGGAGACGGGCATTCTGCCGCCGATCATCGGTGCGTTGCTCGCCGCCGGCTGGACGTGGGCGCTGTTCCTACGCTCGGCGTGGACGAACATGAAACGTGAAGGCGTTGCCGAACTTTCTGCCAGCACGCTGGTCAAAGAAGACCGGTTCTGGGGTGGCCTGCTCGCGGCGTGTGCGATTTATATGCTGTTCTACTTTGTGTGATGATGCGGCAATGTATGTAGTGTCTATGTCGTCATTCCTGCGAAGGCAGGACGCCATTGGTTGTTGATTGGCGCTTCAAATCCGTGGATTCCCGTCTGCGCGGGATTGACGCAGGTCAGTGTTTTTACCCGTTTTCGAAGTACTCGCGCATGCGATCCATGCCGACTTTCAACACATCGTCAGGATCCTTCGCCCACAGATCCTGGTTGAACAGTTCAAGACTGACCGTGCCGTTGCGCTGATCGTAGCCTTTGTCTCGGAGCAGTTGGACCTCGGCGTGCAGATCGATCACGCCATCGCCGGGCATGACACGGTCGGGATCGGTCATCTGTCCGCGAGGCTTGCCGTCGCGCGAACGCTCCGGTCCGTCGTCAAAGTGATAGTGCGCAATTCGTTCCACGGGAATCGCCTGCCAGACTTCCAGTGACGAATGGCTGTTCCACGTGTGAAATGCGTCGGGAATGATGGTCGCATCGTCATCCAGCGAAGCTTCGACAATCTCCCACGCCTGCTCCAGTTTGGACACCGAACGGAAAAAACTGATGTACTCCATGATCGGTTTGCAGCCGACTTGCCGACCGAGTTGCAACAAATCCCGATACCTCGCGGTAATCTGACTGATGTCACACTCGGCGCGCGGCGGGGTGGCGACGATGTAAGGCGAACCCAGCCGCGCGGCCAATTCCATTCGGCGTTTCGCTTCGTCCAGATGCAGGTGGTATTCCTCCGGGATCGACTCCCCCCAGCCGCGCAATGCGATGGTGCTCGGCACGATCAAACCCTCATCGGCGATCGCTTTTTCGACGTCGCGCACTTCGCCGCCACGGCCGATGTGTTCGTACACATCGTTGATCCACAATTCGATCCCTGCGAAACCATGTTGGCCGGCAAGTTTGACTTTGTCGAGCAACGGGGTGGGTTTGATCGTGCTGGTGTTGAGGCAAAGGGTAAATGGCATCGTGGGTCCAATGCGTAAGGTGAAAAGTGCAAGTAGGGTGGTGCTGCCCTGCAGGAATCACGGCGGCGATTGCCCAATATTCATTCAAAACGCGCCTAATCTTGGCGGTTCAGGGTCGAGCGTGAACACACTTGCGTCAAACGCCTGCTTCATCAGTTCAACTTTCTCGTTGACACAAGCGGGGTCGTTCCAGCGGTTTTCAAACTCATCGGGATCGGTTTCCAAGTCGTACAACTCACCTTCATCCGTGCCGTGGTAGACGACGATTTTCCAGTGGCCGGTGCGCAGCATCGTGCCGTAACTGTGTGGATGTTGCCATGCGTTGTAGTACTCGCAATACACACGATCACGGTGCGACTGATGCCCGTTATGGTTTTCTAAAATCGGCAACATTGACTTGCCTTGCATGCGAAACGGCACATCTTCGCCAGCCGCTTCCATCAACGTCGGGGCCAGATCGGTCAGTTCAACAAACCCGTCGTACTGCTTGCCCGACGCAAACCGTCCGGGCCAACTCACGATCAACGGCACGCGGATCGCTTCTTCATAAAAGTGCGGGCCCTTCAGGAAAAGCCCGTGATCACCGAGCAATTCGCCGTGGTCCGACATGAAAATCACCAGCGTGTTTTCGTACTGCCCGGACTGTTTCAACGCGTTGATCATGCGGCCGACGTTGTCATCGATTAACTCCACCATCGCGTAGTAAGCTGCTACAACCAGACGTTTCTGTTGGTCGGTCATCTTCGTGAAGTCGTAGTTGAACAAACCATCGGATGACTCGGTGTGATCGATGCGCTGGTATTCGGTTTTGCCCACCAGCGCTTCGGGACGAAACTTCGGCAACGGCACGTTCGCGGGATCGATTCGACTGAGGTAATCCGCAGGCGGATCAAACGGATGATGAGGGTCAAAACAGTTGAAACTGATCAGCCACGGCGAGGTGTCGTTTTTGAACCGGCGCATCATGTCGATCGTCATTTCCGTGCACCACGTGGTCTGATGAAACTCCGTAGGCACGCCTGTTTTGACAAAGCCGCTGGTCTCGCCGGAGTAAAGACTCTCCCACGACTGTCCCTTGCTGATCAGCCATTGCGTGTAGGCGTTTTCCTCCCAGTCGGGGGACGGATGGTGCGACCAGTGAAACTCGTCGTAACCATCGTCGCCGCGTGCTTCGACGCGACCATCGGCGCAGGAAGCCAGGTGCAATTTGCCCGCCAGGCCGCAACGATAACCCGCGTCGGCAAGGTAGCGTGTGACCAACCGTTCGTCGGCGGGCAATTGTTGTCCGTTTTGCCGACAACGCGTGGTACGCGGGTAGCGACCAGTCAGAAACGACGCCCGGCTTGGGCTGCACACCGGACTCTGGCAATACGCATGGGTGAACGTCACGCCGGTCTGCATCAGCGCATCGATATGCGGCGTTTGAATCGCTGTGTTACCCAGCCCACTGATCGTATCGAACCGTTGCTGGTCCGTGCAGATCCAAAGAATGTTCGGACGAATGGTTGCCATCTCACGCCTCAA
>JANQKH010000439.1 GCA_028281215.1 Phycisphaeraceae bacterium
ACTCCGTGTGGCTTGGCTGTAGGCGGCGGTCGACATGACGGGGAACGAACCGATACTCGCGCCGAACAGTTTGGCGTTGTGTTTGTGATGATGGTCGTGCGATCGTTTCCAGATGCTTGGCGGGTTGAGCGACATCAAGCCGTAAATCGTCATGATCAGCGACGCGAAGCGGGACTTTTTAAGAATCGTGCCATGCGCCCAATCGTGATACACGATGAACAAGCGCACGAGAACCAAGCCGGCACCGATGCTGGCGGGAACGCGAATCCAGTAAGTCAGTTCGAGCATGGCGGCGATGACGAATCCGAAATAAACCGCGAGGGTCGACAACAGGCACCACCAACTCCTCGCTCGGTGTTCTTGGGCAAAGGCTGTGCTGTCGTGGAGGAGTTGCTTGCCGTTGAGGCTCATACAGGGCCGATCAGGTTCGCCCGGGATTTGGCGCTGGTTCAATACAGCGTAACGCAAATCGTTGACGCTTGCGGACGGATTCATTCGATTTGCATGAGAAATGACGATGAATCGTATTCATCGCATCGCCTTGCACGTATGGTGGCGATTGGTTCTGATACGCAACATGTCCCACAACGACCTTTCTCCGTGTTTGATTGTGATCTTCGGCGCATCGGGGGATTTGACCCGGCGCAAACTGATTCCCGCGTTGTACGACCTTTACGCCGGCGGGCAGATGCCGGAGCGGTTTGCCATTCTGGGCGTGAGTCGATCCGACCTGTCGGACGCCGCCTACCGCGAACAAAAGCTTGCCGAGATGGGCGAAGCGAACGCATTGAAATACGACGCGGCTACGTGGAACGAATTCGTCCAACGTGTGCATTATCACGCCGCGGACTCGACCGTGCTGGGCGATTACGACGGACTCAAAGCACGGATGTCGGAGTTGTCGCAAACGCACCAACTTGGCGAGAACGTGCTGTTCTACCTGTCCATGGCGCCGCAGTTGTACGACAAAACGATCTCGAACATCGGCGCGGCAGGCATGGTCACCGAAGGCAAGAGCTGGTGCAGCATCGACCGGTTCAATCGACCGTGGCAGCGCATTGTGGTCGAGAAGCCGTTCGGCAACGACCCGAATTCCGCCGGTCACCTCAATCGCGTGCTCGGCCGGGTGTTCGAGGAAGAAGACATCTACCGAATCGATCATTACCTGGGAAAGGAAACAGTGCAGAACCTGATGGCGTTCCGCTTCGCCAACTCGATCTTCGAGCCGATCTGGAACCGCACGTACATCGATCACATTCAAGTGACGGCGGCGGAGACGGTGGGCGTCGAAGGCCGCGGCGGTTACTACGATTCGGGCTCCGGCGGCGCGATGCGCGACATGATTCAGTCGCACCTGCTGCAAGTGATGGCGGTCGTTGCGATGGAGCCGCCGGTCAGCATGAAAGCGAACGACGTGCGCATGGAGAAGATGAAATCACTGGCGGCGGCGCGGGATCATGCGGAATCGGAACTGGGGCACATCGCGGTGCGCGGGCAGTACGGACCGGGCCAGCGGGACGGCCGCACGTTGACGGGTTATCGCGAGGAGGAAGGCGTTTCGCCCGAAAGTCAGGTCGACACGTACGCGGCGTTACAGGTGATGATCGACAACTGGCGTTGGGAAGGTGTGCCGTTCTACCTGCGAAGCGGCAAAGCGATGGCACAGAAGTTGACCGAAGTGGTAATCACCTTCAAGCCAACGCCGCACA
>JANQKH010000837.1 GCA_028281215.1 Phycisphaeraceae bacterium
ACGTCCGTGGTGATGAACCATCCATGTGTGCACAGCGAGGACATTTGTGAGCATGGCCTATTCAATGACCCGGACCGTGTTATTGAAGTGAATCGAAAACATCGAAACGACGGTTGGTTCGACATCGATTGGCCGAACCATTACTTCGTCATCGGCGATGACGGGTCCGGCAACACCTACTTCATGGCGATCGGCAAAGACGAACACGTCTACTTCGCCGACCACGATCAGTTGCCCGACGCGCTGGCGAACCTCAAGCGTTGCTTGTCATCCAAAAATGTCCGCAGCCACGCCAAACGGCTGATGAAGATGGAGCAGGAACTCGACGAGGAAGAAGCACGCGAAGGGGAGGAACTGACACCGGCGGAAGTCGACGCCCTACGGGCCGCGGAGATCAAAGCCAAACTGGCCCGCGACGCGGAAACCGAAGCGTCGATCACTAAACACAGATGTGCAAGCTGCGGCCAACCGATGCCCAGTTATCGCAAAACATGTAAGTATTGCGGTGAGCCGCGGGTCAAGTAAAACGTGACGCAGCGACCGCAACCGTCCATAGACCCGCCATCCTGACGGGAATTGCCGCAAGCGTGGGTAGGGAGGCCGCCAAGCCCAACATGGCCCGCCATGCAGAAAAGACTAAGGCCGAACCGGTGGGCTGCGCTTGGCAACCACCCTACGGGCGTTCCTCCTACTTGATGATTGACCAGTCGCCGTCACCAAGAAACATGGCCACCAATTCGGATAACGTCTTACCAAGCACCTGCTTTGCGGCCGCATCCCCTGCATCGTCGAATAGGGCGACATTCAGGAATTCCGATAGCGCTTTGAAGTCTTGTCCGACGAAACGCGTCAGGATGAAAGCCAGGCTATACGACAACTCCTGTGCATCGCCGGAGGAATGAAATGAATCTCCGGACCAAAATGCCTGGATGGTTTGGGAGTTCCAGTATGCGCGATGTTTGGTGATCTGTTCAATGTCCAGTATGGGGCCGCCGACGCCGCAGACAGCCAGTTCAATGTGTTGAGCGACACCTTCGTTCAACCATGAAGGGATGGGCAGATGAGAGACAAGCGCATGGGCCAGTTCATGAGCAATGGTCGTGTCGATGGAAAATCCCGATCCGTAGTTCACAACAATCTGACCGTAGTCCATCGGAATGAACGAGCCGGCTGATCCGCCGAATTCTCCTTCGCCCGGATCCCAATAGGACGTATAGTCGTAGTATTCACCCGGATTTGAGAACACAATGACGGCATCGCGACCAAGGGCTGGGCCTTTGGCTGCATCGCCCAGCACCTCTTGCGCCTTGAACATCGACTTCTCGTAGTATCGAACCAGACGGTCGTGTGTGTTGGAAGGCGTGTCTGTCAGAATGTTGAAGTGCTCGGTTTGAAGCAGCTTGGATGAGTCGCCGAGCTTCTTTCCGATACCCGTTAACCACTCCTCCGTGATTGTGTTCCAGATCGAATTCTGTGTGTCGGCATCGAAATTGCGAGTGCACCATTCGTATAGAAGCGGCCAGTTCGGCCTGGGATAGCCGTCATTGTGCCAAATCCAACGGGCATAATCTGACTCGGCATCCAGTGGCATGGTTGTTCCCGATATACCTTGAAGAAAACAAGTGTTTTCAAGCAGCGCTTTCCACCACCGGCAACGCAAACTCCTTCTTCGGCTGCTTCGCCAACTCATCTAACTTCGTCTGCGCCGCCGGGTTGGCATACTTATTGAAGAGCATCGCTTTGATCGTGCCCCACATCCCGCCGAAGCGGGAGAAGGTGTGGTTGACGGCGGTCGGTTCGTAGCCGCAGTGGACCATGCATTGTTGGCAGGAAGGGTTGCCGGAGGCGCGGCCGTAGTTGTCCCAGTCGGTGTCGTTCATCAGTTCGTCGAACGTGTCAACGTAACCGTCCTGAATGAGGTAACAGGGTTTCTGCCAGCCGAAGATGTTGTAGGTGGGGTTGCCCCAAGGCGTGCATTCGTAGTCGCGCTTGCCCATGAGGAACTCGAGGAACAACGGCGACTGGTTGAACTTCCATCGCTTCTTGCGGTTGGACAGCATGAGTTCAAATTCTTCGTTGGTCTTCTTGCGTTCCTTCATGAACGAAGCCTGGTCCGGCGCTTTGGGGTAGGCGTAGCCGGGGCTGACCATCATGCCCTCGACGCCGAGGTCCATCATTTCGTCGAAGAACTGGCGGACTTCATTCGGGTCGGCGCCGTCGAAGAGGGTTGTGTTCGTGGTCACCCGGAAGCCGCCTTCGACGGCAAGCTTGATCGCTTCGACAGCGATTTCGTACGTGCCTTCACGGCAGACGGCGAAGTCGTGGTTCTCTTCCGTACCGTCCATGTGCACGCTGAAGGTGAGGTACTTCGTCGCTTTGAACAGGTGCAGTTTTTCCTTGAGGAGCAAGGCGTTGGTGCAGAGGTAGATGTACTTCTTGCGTTTGACGAGCTCTTCAACGAGTTCGCCGATGTACGGGTACATCAGCGGTTCGCCGCCGGGGATCGAGACCATGGGGGCGCCGCATTCATCGACAGCTTGCAGGCACTTTTCGACGGACAGGTTCTGTTTAAGAATGTGCGCGGGATACTGGATTTTGCCACAACCCGCGCAGGCCAGATTGCAGCGAAACAGCGGCTCGAGCATCAACACGAGCGGGTATCGCTTCCGACGCTTGAGCTTCTGCTTGAGCACGTACGACGCGACGGTCCACATTTGGGAAACAGGTACACCCATGAGACGGGCTATCGTAGCCGAATGAGCGTTGGGTTTCAGGAATAGGGGTTCATTTGGTGATTGGCTGAAGTGGTGATTTGGCGATTGGGGATGGGTTGTTGCCATTGGCGCACTGCCTTGAAACAGATCACCCAATCACCCGGTCGCCAGATCACCTGTCTTTTCGCTCCTACAATGGTGCTGATCCTTATTCCGAGGGCTCCCATGACACGTTCGCAATTCTGGGCTTATCGTATTCGCTGGTGGTTGTTGGTGGCGGGGATGTTGTTGACGTTGCTGGGCATCTGGGGGTTGTTCGGCTGCTGGCCTTTGGAGATCGGTGAAGTGACGGCGGGCACGGCCGGCACGCCGTTGATGTTGCCGGTGGAATGGTCGGGGCCGTTTGAGGCGCCGGGTTTTTATATCAACAGTGCGGTCACGCTGGGCTTGGTGTTGCTGATGCAGTGGGCGTTTCTTCTGCCGCGGCGGGGGTGGTTGCCGCGGTTGTCGAAGACGGGTCGGCCGATGAAGCTTTCGATCATCGTGGCGTCGTGCATGGCGATGTTGTTGACCGTTGGTCTGGTGATCACGCTGATGGAAATCAACGACGCGTGGGAGTTCTTTCTCGATGAAGGTTTGACGCCGGTGTGGATCGTAATGGGCGTCGTCTGGCTGATCTGGGCCGTCATCTTCTTCATGACCTACCGCGACACGCAGGACCGGTACACGTGGATGACGCGCATGGTGCACCGACTGATCGCGGGCAGTTTTCTGGAAGTGCTGGTCGCGACGGGCGTCTTTGCGTGGAACCCGCAGAAGAATAATGATTGCTACTGCGCACGCGGTTCGTACACGGGCCTCGTGCTGGGCGGCACGGTGTTGATCTGGGCGTTCGGGCCGGGCTTGATTCTGCTGTTCATGCGCGAGCGCCACCGCCGACTGCGCGGCAGCGGTGACGAGTGCGTGCAATGCGGCTACGACCTGCGCGGATCGATCGCGGCAGGCCAGACGTCGTGCCCGGAGTGCGGGGCGATGATTGTTCTGGATGCGGCGGAACAGTCCTCTGCTTAGCGCGTGCATCTGCAATAGCGGAGTGGCGATCTTCGATCGCCTGCTGAACGGGACACGGTGATGCAGATCACGTGCTCAACAAAGGATTAGAAGAACACCCATGACCCATACCCCACCACGCGGTCTTTGGAACCGGCGGTGTCGCCGCTGTTGCGGAGGTCGAGGGTTTTAACGTGCAGGTTGTGTGACGGGCCGACATGCAGCAGGCCCTGGATCGCCAGTCGACCGCACGCCTGTTCTTCCTTGATCGCTACGGGGTCAAACTGTTCGATCGCCTCGCATGCCGCGTGGTCGAGCGTGTTCGCATCGTCGTAGTTGTAGAAGTGGCTCAGGTCAGAGCTGACCAGGATTAACGTCTCCGGTCCGCCCCACAGGGCTTCGATCAATTCGCCGACGCGTTGCCCATCGGTGCGGCTGAAAATGAAAGGCGCGACCGTGAACGCATCGCCGGTGCCCAACACCCGTTGCAGGAAGGGCAAATGTACTTCCAACCCATGCTCCGGCGCATGGGCTTCGTCATTGACGGCGACGAACGGCAGTTGCATGGCTTTGTCGAGCAGCGGTCTGTCGACCGGCAAGTCGCCGAGCGGGCTCGCCATCGCGTCGGCACTGATCGTCGCGACGCCCTCGAAACTTTTGTAGTGCGCGGGGCCGATGAGCACGACCTTTTTGATCCGCTCCGCCGCCGCTTTGAGCCAGAGGTAACCGCTGCCGGCAATCGGTCCGGAAAACACGTAGCCGGCATGCGGGCTGATCATGGCTTTGAAGTGGGCGGTCTGGTCGGCGTCGGGTTTCAAATCATCGCCCATCCAGGTCGCGGCATCGGTGATGAATCGATCGACCATGGCCGCCAGTTCGGTCGGATCGGCGGGGTAGAACCGTCCGGCGACGGCGGCGGGGCGGGCTTTTTGCGGCGGGCTCTTCGTGTCTTTCGATGTGTCCTGCGGCGCCAGCGGTGAGCCCGGGTAAGTCAGGTCGCCCAACACATAAATTTGCTCGTTTTTCATGTCCCTGTTCCCGTGATCGGCCGCAATAACATCATAACGTGCCGTGTTATACTCAGGAACCGGTTTTCGCCTCCCATTCAACCCTTTGCCTTCGGGCGTTTCGGAGATCCAATATGTCTCGAATCCTTGTTTTTGTGCTCCTGCTGGGCGTTGCGGCCCCCGTTCTGGCTGCCGATGAGGTCAAGGATCTCGCCAAGGACGCGGTCGACCCCTACAACCCCGGTGGTGAACGCGCACGATTCCTTGCCGCTGCGGGAATCGACTCGGAACTGAGCGAAGACGAATTCAAAGCCAACGCCGAAGCGTCGGATCCATTCGTCCGCCCGTTCGACAAGTGGTCCACGCTCAAAGCGTTCGACAAGAACGCCAACGGCAAGGTCGACTGGTTTGAGGCTGATGGTTACCGTCGTGCCGTACGAAAGGCCGTGTTGGGCACGTTCGACAAGAATGACAACACCCGGCTGCAAGGCGAAGAACGTACGTCGGCGAATGAAGCGCTGGCGTCCGGCAAACTGCCCCGCGTCGCGCTGCCCAGCCGCGAAGCGCCGCGGCCTTCCACCCGACCGGACAACAACAACCCTCGGCCTGACAACAACTCACCCAACCGGCCGAGCAATGATGACCGTCGTCAGCGGTACGAACAGATGCGCGCCGAATTTCTCAAGAAATATGATGAAGACGGCAACGGTGAACTGTCCCGCGAAGAACGTGAAAAAGGTTTCCGCGCCGAACGCGAACGCCGGCTCGCCGAGTGGAAAGAGCGTGACCCTGAGGGATACGCCAACTACATGAAACGCCGCGAAGAAGAAGCAGCCCGTCGCAAGGAATTGATCGAAAAGTACGACAAGGACGGCGATGGTGACCTGAACCGTGACGAACGCATGGCTGCCTGGAAAGATCGCGACCCCGAAGGTTATGAGCGATATCAGAAGCGTCGTGAAGAAATGCTCAAGAAGCACGACAAGGATGGCGACGGCGAATTCAATGATGAAGAACGTCGCGCCGCCTACGAAGACATGCGCAACCAGTTCCGCCAGCAGTACGAAGCGCTGGTCAAGGAACACGACAGCGACAATGACGGTCGTCTCAGCCGTGAAGAACGTGAAGCTGCGATCAAGAAATACGAAGACGCCGGCGAAGACGTCCCGCGCGCCCTGCGATGGGACCCGCGTCGACGCGGACGCGGCGGCCCCAGCGACCGTGGACGTGGTGGACCCGATCGCGGCCGTGGCGGTCCTGACCGCGGTGATCGCAACCGCGACAACGACGCATAATCCCACCCGTTAGCCGCGTCGCTTGCGACGCGCTCTCACCGCTAAAAAAACAAAACCCCAAAGCGTACGCTCAAGGCGTACGCTTTTTTCATGCGCCTCCCATTTGGTCAATGATGCTTCAAGCGTTACGATAATCCCGTCACTGGAGATTCCTCCATGCCGCATCCCAAACGTGTCAGACAATCCCTGCCGCATCCGCAATTTCATGGCGGGATGAATCTCACCCGGCGCACCGCGATCCAGGCTGGCGCGATCGGTCTGCTCGGGATGGGTATGAACCACGTCGCCGCCTTGCGTGCCATGGCAAGTGGTTCGGCCGCGGCGAACGTCGGCCAAAGCAAGCCCGACGCCACCCGCGTGCCCAAGGCCAAGCCCGTCATCTATATCTTCCTTTCCGGCGGCCTTGCTC
>JANQKH010000902.1 GCA_028281215.1 Phycisphaeraceae bacterium
AGTGCTTCAAACACCTGCTTGTCGCGATGCAGGACTTCCAGGACCAGCCAGTCGGCATCTTCGATCGTCCGCCGGGCGTTGTGGGCGCCGCCGTGTCGCGTTTCGTCTTTGAAGACGTCGATCGCTTTTTCGTAGGCGAAAAATTCCCGGAAAAAACGAAGCATACGTGGTTTGTCGATCTTCTTGCCGTTCTTGCCCACCGGCCAAAGGTCGAGGTTCCGCCGTGCTGCGGGTTTGTCGCCCCGAAAGTGTTTGGTCGAGTAGAGCAACATCTTGGCTTCGCGTTCGACATCGGCGCGCGATTTGAGTTTACCCTCGGCAGCTTGTTTGATCAGGTCGTCCACCGGGTAGTCGTACAACGCGAATGACAAGGCGTAGGCTAGTTCGTTCGGTGACAGCATGCGCCGCCCGTCGGCAAGTTTTTCACCGAGCCCGATCTCCATGCGGAAAAGAAACTCTGGTGAAATCAGCAACGACACCAGAAACCCACGCAGCCCCTGGTCCGGTCCTCCGACCTGCACGTTCGTTAGCAGGTTTTTCTTGACGTACCGGTCCAACTCGTCCTCGGAAGGTTGGCGTTGCAACAACATCTTGAACGCATAGGTAACGGCGCCTTCCATCTGCGCGTGGGTCGGCGTCGTTTCCAGTTTGGCGAACGCGGCCAGCACCTGATGTCGGCTTCGACTTCGCTGTGCCTGGTTGTTCCGCTTCCTGTCGCCCGCGCCGCGTGGTTTGGTCAGTCGGCCGTGCACGATCGTCATTGCCGCCCGCTTGGCGTTTTGAATCAACGTCGCGATCGTGGCTTCGTCCGCGTAGAGCAAGGCGTAGTCGTCAAACCCTTCGCCGGACACAGTCGTCAGCGGCGAGGTAAACTCGTTCAGTTCCAGGTTGTCGAGCAATTCACGATAAATATGCGGACTGATGCGCCACACGCGTGACGAGGTAAACGCGGGCCCCTTGTGCTCGCCACTGAATAAGGCATCGTGATCGATGCGGTTAGCGTAAGCCGGAAACGCTTCATCGTTGGCGACATTTCTGCCGATCGAAGCAAAGTGCGCGCGGATCCAGTTAAGCAATTGGTTCCGTTCCTGCTTCGTCGGCTGCGGCTTTTTCTCAGGCGGCATGTCGCCGATGCTGACCATCTCCAGAATCTTCTCCCACCGCGGCAGATCGGCCGGCACCTGGCTTGCGGGCTGAATGTCATCCAAACGGAACTTCGCCTTCCTGAGATCCGCGTTGTGACAGTCGGCACAGTATTTTTTGAGCAGGGGCTGAATGGTCGCATCAAAATCAGCCGCCGGGGATGCTGTATCGGCAGAGGCAGCGACCGTGGTCGATACCGGGCTGAGCAGGCACAATGCC
Organism: Phycisphaeraceae bacterium; assembly: GCA_028281215.1. Taxonomy (GTDB): domain Bacteria; phylum Planctomycetota; class Phycisphaerae; order Phycisphaerales; family Phycisphaeraceae; genus JANQKH01. The sequence goes on from JANQKH010000902.1 coordinate 1,363, forward strand.
AGAGTTGTCAAAATGACGGATCGCATGACAAATATTCTACCGTGCCGGGTGAATGTGGAATCGATGCCGCAGGGGGTTGAGCGACGATTCGCCTGTGAAAAGCGACGCGGTTTGCATCACCTTTCCACGCGGGATCGGTAAGACGATTGCAATCCAGCATGGTGCCACCAGCAACTTGCCTGTTTTGCAAACGATCCCCGACCGTTGTGTCAAAGCCGAACGGCCTGGATACTGGCAGACAAACAGCCAAGGGCTG
>JANQKH010000445.1 GCA_028281215.1 Phycisphaeraceae bacterium
GCTGACGCGGGCACCGGGCTTCCAATGTCACGCCGCCGCCCAGCGATTGGATCAACATCGCCGCCAGATCGGGTTCGCTGGCGGATGAAGGCGCCTCGACGGCGTCAACTCCCGCGTCCGCCATCTGTAATCCGGACGACTCCACCACTTCTCGGACAGGCGCGGCAACGGCTTCGGCTTGGTCAAACACAGCAGGCTCGCTTTCAAGCAAGGCGTCATCTTCAGACGCGGGTTCATCAACTTCAGTCATTAGTTCAATAACAGATTCGTCTTCATCGCGACGTGATGCGATAGCCGAAACATCGGCGCCCAGTGTTTCGTTGACGTTGTCGGTTGTTTCTTCCGGTAGGTCAGTCGCGCCTGGCTCATCGATCTCATTCATCTCGTCGGAACCGGTCACGCCCAACGCCGTCAGTTCCGCTTCCGTCACCTTGGCCGTGACATCGATATCGTTGTCGATGGCCTGGTCTTCCTGTTCGGCCCCGTCATCCGCTATGTCCGTTACATCCGCTGTGTCCACAGGCTCGAGCTCATCCAGATATTCCGCCACGCGAGGCCACAGCGTCTCGCCCACGAACGGGCCGTATTGCTTGACGTGCACCGGCTCCATCGCCGCGCGGTGGCCGAGCAACTCGATCGGCTTGGGCAATAGGTCAACCGATGCGCTATTCAACTTCGCGACCGCTTCGAGCGATCGCCCTTCATCGCTGCCCATCACCATCGCCCCAATGCGCTTGACATGCGGCGCAACCGAAGAATCATCCGAAACATTGGCCGATGATTCACCCGGCTTGTGCATCAACTGCGAAAGTAAGCGATGCGCCGCCGCCACGGCCGTGTCGTCCGCGCCGGTCAACACGCACCAGCGATGCAGCGCCGTCGCCCGCGCCTTCTGCCTCGGTTCCGACGGCGCCGGCAGGTGCACCAGCCATGTCGCCACCGGTGCGTCCAGGTTGAAGGTCATCACGTCCAGCAACCCAAACAGGTTCGAAGTGTCGACTTCTTCACTGCGCGCGATGCGGTCGATCGTTTCCAAGTCCGACCGGTCCGCGGTGACCAGTTCGATCTCGACCTGATCGTCGTCGACATGCATCAGCGCCACCGGCCCGCGTTGCGTCGCCAAGGCATGCGCGTACTGCACTAGCCAAGGCCCGGACCAACCGGGCAGGTTGCCGACGAACAACGCCTCCACACGCGCGTCCGGCAACGTGCGGGAGAACGCCGGCTCATCCTCGCCTTCGTCATCCTCGTCACGATGCAATCGCAGCGCGACCGCCGGCTCCGCCGCTTCTGATTTCGGCTCGACTGCGTCGACCGCATCGTCCGCATGAACCACAACAGGTTTGCCATGCAGCGGAATCGACGCCGGTCCGTCCAACTGATCCGCCAAGGGATTTGATGTCGGCGTGGTGCTCGTTTGTTTGGACGCTTCGCCCAAATCGTCTGAGCGCGCCGCATCCGCATCCGAGTTCGCATCCGGGTCACGCTGGCCCGGCGGCACGCGCACCGGCCGACTGCCGCCCGGAATCGTTCCCGTCAGGAACAGGTCCGCCAACGCATCCAACGTTTCTTTAGTCTGGTCGCCATCCATGGCGCGGTTCCGTGTGCCGGTATTCAGAATGAAAAACCATTACGAGTCGAGGTCCACTTCGACGACGTTGTTCAGTTCGCCGAACGGGTTCGACTCCACATAACTGTTGTACGGATCCTGCTTCCACTTGCCGTTCACGATCAACCGGTAGCGATACCGGCCCGGCGGCACCGGCACGCACGCCTGCCACACGCCCAACTCTTCATTGCGCTGCAGAGGCGTGTCCGTGCGCGACCAATTGTTGAAGTCGCCCGCCACGTAAACCTGCGTCGCGTTCGCATCGCCCGGCTGCACGAACAACAAACCCTGCGAGGTGATCCGAGCGCCGTAGAGCTTGGCAAGCTTCTCCGTCAGCGACGGTTTCGACGCCAACGGTTGCTCCGCATGCTCCAACACCGCAACTGACGACAACGCCGACTGACCGTCCGCGGCTGGTGCCGGACCGCCATTGCTCGGCGAACTGACTGATGAACCGGCCGACGCACCCGGCACTGTATCCACCGGCGCGCCAACAGTGTCAACCGTCGCCGGTTCAAGGTCCGCATCACGGATGATCGATTCCTCAATCGGCGGCGCTGATTCAACCGAATCGCGATTGAGCCTGTCCGCCAGTTCTGCCGTCTTGGCCGAGAGCACACGCGCCCGTTCGACCAATTCGGCCGCGCGCGTGAGCGCCGGATTCGTTGACGACACAACCGCAGGCCGTGCGGCGACCGCTTCATTCGGCAAACCCGCCGCTGCCTCGGCCGCCTCTTCCGGTGCCAACGGTTCAACCACCTGCGGTTGAGGCGGATTCGCCAGCAGCCACTCGTACAGCTTCTCAAAATCCTGATAGCCCCGACTGCCCGGGTCATATTCCGTGATCGCCTGTCCGAAGCTGGCAGCCTCCTTCAGCTTCGCATTGAAATTCACGACCACGGGCAACAACCGGTCCCCGAAATGCTTGCGGAGTTCTGAAAGAATCTCGCGCGCCAG
>JANQKH010000020.1 GCA_028281215.1 Phycisphaeraceae bacterium
ACCTGATCAGCCAGCGCGTCAGCAGAGAAGAAACCGAAGTACGTCGTGCCGCGATACACCTCGCCCCGCGCACTGGTCATGCGCATGTCATAATGCTGAATGATCATGCCGGCCGACTGCGACACACTGGTCATTTTGATGGTAGTGGTGAGGGTACCGATGTCGCGCGTGACGGGAATGAACTGCGTCGCGCTGCCGCCGAGGTTGCGGAAGGACAGGTCGATGTCACTGGTCAGCGCCGAGCCGAGATAAGCCGCCAGCCAACCGCAAGGTTGCAACGCCACTTCGAGCAACACAGCGAAGGGCATCTCAGGCTGACCGTTGGCGTCGAAATACCATGCGTCGACCGGCACATCGTATTGCGCATCGATCACGCCGCCGGCCTCGAGTTTCCATGCTTCGCAACCCTCGATCGACGTGATGCGATCAAGAAACTGATACGGCGGGCGCGGTAGCCGGGCGATGCGCCGTTCGGCATCAAACACGCGGTAGCGATCACCGAACGCATCCGACGGATTGCCGTTGGCGAACGCGTAGATGCTATTGAAATCGTAGATCGCCGGACGTGTGTCATAGGGCACTGTGGCTTGGTCATGCGCCGACGTGATCGCGTTCGGCGTCACGTTTTCCGCCTGCGACGGACGCCCCGTCCACAGTGACTCCACGCCCTGCCGTGTCAATCCGCTCAGCCGCACCGACATGTTCTTCATCTGCACGATCGGTTTGCCGTCGGCGTACATCAGCGCGTCGGCCAACACGTAAGGCGTACCATCCTGATAACCTTTCTCCTTCAGCGTCAGTTCGTACTGCACCTTGCAGGTGGACTCGATCACCTGGCCGCGACATTTAAGTTGGCTCGACTCACCGGGAATCGGTTCGTAGACCACCTCGTCGGCCTCGCCCACCCAACCCATGCGCGTCAGAAAGATGCGCAACGTGTGCAGGCAGCATTCGTACATCAACGTGCCGGGCATCACGCGGTCGTCGATGAAGTGGCAGGTGAGAAACCAATCGTCAGGATGAATGTCCGCTTCGCCGACGATCTGTCCAAGACCAAAACGCCCACCGGTTGGATCGAGTTTGAGCACGCGATGGACCAGTGTCATCTTGCCGGACGGCAAACGCACGGGATTGGCAAGCGGGAGGGATGCAAACGCTTCGCCGAACGCCGCGCCGAGGTCGCCACGCCGTAGGGCGTCCACTTGCTGTTCGTCGTAAGCCTCCGTCTGACCGCTCATAGGCCAAGGAGCAAGCGGTTTCCAATCATCGGGCTGCACGCCGGCCATCGGTTTGGTGTCCATCGTGGTCAGCACGATGCCCTGTCCGGCGCTCAGTTCGGCGTCGGTGAAAAATCCGGCACAACCGCGGCGCATGGTGAGCAGCGGTTGCCCGTCCACTGTGCCGTCAAACTCAAAGCGGAACAGGTGGGTATCGCCCTGCCTGAAAAACTCGTTGATGCGAATGTCGTAGTGGATGGTCTGCCCTTCGCGAGGCAATTCGTCGTGGAACGTCACCACCGCATCCAACAACCGGTAAACCGCCTGACCGCGCGTGCGCGAATCGATGCCGAGGTAGCCGGAAAGAAACAGGTCCGCCTGCCCCGCTTCGACGGCAATGCAGGTGGGAATGCGACCGCCGTCGAGATACCACGCATCAGGCAACACATCGTGCTCGGTGATCACGCGGCCGTGCGTCAACGAACCGGCTTCGCCCTCAATCTCAAGGATGCGGTCAACCAACATCAACGGCTCATCCGGCAGGCGAACGCGCGTGGGGTATGCATCGACATGTTCAAATGCAGCGCCGAGCACGCGGCCGATCGAACCGATCGCGAACTCCATGCATTGCGAGCGGTAAAGCGCGACGGGCACAACCGGCGTTTGGTGATTCGTCGCCGGCTCTTGCGTTTCGTTTTTGGTTTGCAAAGTTCCAGACGCGCCCAACGACGCCAGAAACGCCGACGACTGACCGACCATCGATTGCACCGTCTGCGCGTGCTGCAGGAATGCCTTCTCGGCATCGGCATGGGCAATCGACACGTCGGCAGATTGTTCCACCATTTGGTGGACGGAATCAAGAACCTCCGCCGCGATCATGGTTGTGTTTTCTTGTGAGTTCTTCTGGGGAATCGGAGCGGTGCGATGCAAAGCAAGAACCGTCGCCGGCACAGGTGGATCGAAGGGTGGTCCACCTACCGGGATCGAGAGGAACCGACCGGGCAATGGCTCCTCTTTGGCGTTACGCGTCAGGTTGCCCGACGGCTTGGCATCAGGCCGCAATCGGACACGCACCCGATTGCCCATCAAGCTTTGGCCGGCGCAGGTGATTGGGGCCTTGGTCGTCTTGATCGCAAGCACCCCGCGCGCCAGTCGAAGACCATCGTGAGCAGCGCCGGCATATCCCCAAGGTGCAGCAGCTTCACATTGGAGGATTGAAGTTGTCGCTGAACCGGCATGGGTGGTGATGGTTTCCACCTGTTCGATCACCGCGTGGATCCGATCGCCGTCGTGTTGGGCGTCGGACAACCGTTTGAGCACAAACGCAACGGCGCCGTCGGCGACGACCGGTTCAACTGTGTCACCATACGCTTGCCGTGCATCGGCATAACACTTCGCGGCTCGCACATCGCCGGCAAAATCAACCGCGCCGGCGATCGCCAGGTCCACTTCACCCTGCTGTAATGCGCGAACTGCGACATCCAACGCATGCAAGCCGGACGTCTCCTCGCTGGAAACCGTATGGCTCGGCCCACCGACGCGAAACGCCCGCGCGACCCGGCTGGCAACGATGCCACCGAGCGAACCCATCGTGCGATCGGCCGTCAAAGGCGGACCCACCGCGTCACGCAACTGCGCCAACCATTCGGCAAGCGAAGCGTCATCCAACGGCAAACCCAACTCGCGTAACCACTGTTCGGCAACCTGTTGCATCGACCAGCGCACGTGAAAGTTGGTGGTGTTGGGGTCGAGTTCGATGCCGATGAACACGCCGGTGTTCAGGTGTGACGCATCGTCTGCAACACCCGCATCGTCGAGCGCGTTGGCTGCCGTCTGCAACATCAACAACTGTTGCGGCAACATCGCCTTCAGTTCGTTGGGCGGAATGCGGAATCGGCCGAGCGGCACGCGCACTTCGTCGATGAAGTAACCGGAGAATTGCCCTGCTGACGCGTTGCCCCACCAGTTTGTTGGACGTTGTGGAACGTACTTGATCGATTCGTTTGCGTTAGCGGTGACGAACGCCTGCTCGAACGACTGAGTGGACGACCATGGACCAACCGCCACGTCCAATCCCACAATGGCGATCGGCTCACCACTTGCAGTCATTGTGGGCTTAATCGGCGTCGCGGTGACTAATTCATCGGAAGACGGCGAGGCATACGTTGCTCGCGCCGACGACGAGTCACGCCATTGTTCCAACAACACGTGCGCGTTGATCCCGCCGAAGCCGAACGCACTGACCGCGGCGCGGCGTGGGTGATCTGCCGGTGCAAGCCAAGGCTTCGACTCACGCAACACCTCGAACGGCCCGCCGTTGAACGCTGGCGAATCGATCGGCGTTTCAAAGTGCGCGGTCGGCGGAAGCACGCCGTCACGCAGGGCCATCAGCGTTTTGATCAAACCGGCGGAACCCGCGGCCGTCAACAGGTGACCGACGTTGCTTTTGACCGATCCGATCACACACCGCTCGGTGTTCGGCAAACAACCCGCGTCGCGCCACAACGCATGCAGGCTGTTGAGTTCGACCGCGTCACCCGTCGGTGTACCCGTACCGTGACACTCGATGTGTTGCACATCGGCGGGCGACCAACCTGACTGGCGGTACGCCTGTCGCATCGCGCGCCCTTGCCCTTCGCTGGCGGGCAGCATGAGGTTGCCTTCAATAT
>JANQKH010000450.1 GCA_028281215.1 Phycisphaeraceae bacterium
GACACTCAGTTTGTGGAGGCCTCGCGCTTCATGGCGCAGCGAATGATGCTTGAGGGCGGCGCCATGCCGGCTGAGCGCATCACCTTTGCCTATCGCCTCGCGACCGGTCGCCGCCCAAGCCAGTTCGCCTTGCAGACACTGACGCGTCTGTATCAGACCGAACTTCAAACTTTCCGCAAAGATGAAGCGAAAGCGAAGGAGTTGCTCAGCGTCGGCGAAGCGAAACGCGATGAAACGCTGAACATGGTTGAACACGCGGCATGGACCAACGTGGCGAGTGTGATCTTGAACATGGATGCGACGTTGACAAAGTATTGAAATTGGTGAGCATCGTTCTCCCTTGGATAACTTAGCCTCAACATGGTGGGCAGTACCCACTCAACAAATAAAACACACGAGGAAATTCGATGAATCCTCTGCAAGACAAACAAAACGAAATGACCCGCCGTTACCTGCTTACCCGCAGCGCCGGCTGCCTCGGCGCCGCCGGCTTGGCGTCGGTCATGAACCCGCAGTTGATGCAACCCGCCGTTGCCGCAGAACAGAAAGCCTACGGCGGCCTGCCCGACCTGCCGCACTTTGCGCCCAAAGCCAAACGCGCCATCTATCTCTTCTTTTCCGGCGGCCCGTCGCATATCGACATGTACGACTATCACCCTGAGATGCGCAAATTGCACGGCAAGGAGTTGCCCGACGATGTGCGTCAAGGCCAGCGCCTCACCGGCATGACCAGCGGACAGAAATCATTCCCCTGCGTCGCTCCGATGTTCGAGTTCAAAAAGTACGGCAAGCACGGCACATGGGTCAACAAAGACCTGCTGCCGAACATCGCATCGATTGTCGATGACATCACCATCATCAAAAGCATGCACACTGAGGCGATCAACCACGACCCGGCGATCACCTACATCAACACCGGCACGCAACAAGTCGGTAAGCCGTCGATGGGTTCGTGGCTCAGTTACGGCCTCGGTGCGATCAATGACAACCTGCCAGCTTATGTCGTGATGATCAGCAAGGGCCGCGGCCAAAGCCAGGCACTTTATTCACGCCTGTGGGGCGCCGGCTTCCTGCCGAGCAAACACCAGGGCGTCAAGATGCGCAGCGGCAAGGATCCCGTGCTCTACCTGACCAACCCGCCCGGAGTGGATCGCGACAGCCGACGCCGCCAACTCGATGCCTTGGCCGCGCTGAACGGTGAAGAGTTCGACGCGTTCGGCGATCCTGAAACGCAAGCCCGCATCGCACAATACGAAATGGCGTTCCGTATGCAGACCGCCGTGCCGGATCTGTTTGACGTGTCCGATGAGCCGGAGTCCACGTTCGAGTTGTACGGCGACCAGGCGCGCAAGCCCGGTACGTTCGCACGCAACGTGGTGCTCGGCCGGCGCATGCTCGAGAAGGGCGTTCGCTTCGTCCAACTGTTCCACCGCGGCTGGGACCAGCACGGCAGCCTGCCCAGTAAACTCCGCCAGCAATGCGAAGACATTGACCAACCGGCGGCAGCGTTGATCCGCGACCTGCAACAGCGTGGCATGTTTGAAGACACGCTGGTTATCTGCGGCGGCGAGTTCGGCCGAACGATCTACTCGCAGGGCAAACTCACCGCGAACAACCACGGCCGCGACCACCACGGCCGCGCGTTTAGCACCTGGATCGCCGGCGCCGGCGTCAAACAGGGATTCGAGTACGGCAAAACCGACGCCTGGGCTTACAACATCCTCGAAAATAAGGTCCACATCAACGACCTCAACGCTACGATCCTCGACCAGCTCGGTATCGACCACCAACGCCTGACGATCAAGTACCAGGGATTGGATCAGCGTCTGACCGGTGTTGAAGGGGCGAAGGTGGTGCGGGATGTGTTGGCGTAACGGTGGTTCCCTATAATCCCCGCATGAACACCACCGCCACACTCATGGATGGCAAAGCGGTGGCGCAGCGTGTGCTTGACACGTGTGCCCAGCGCGTCCAACACATCAAACAACAGACCGGCGTCAAACCTTGCCTGGCGACCGTACTCGTCGGCGATGATCCCGCGTCCGTCACCTACACGCGCATGAAGCGCAAGCGATGCGAAGCCGTCGGTATGCAGTCACGCAAGGTTGAGTTGCCAACGGAGACGACGACGGAGCAACTCGTCGCCGCGATCTCGGAACTCGGCAACGACGCATCGGTACATGGCGTTCTCTTGCAACATCCGAGTCCGCCGCATGTGGATGAACGGGCCGCGTTTGAGGCGATTCCCGCGATCAAGGACGTGGACGGCGTGACCATTCACAGCTTCGGCGCGATTGCGCTTGGCGTGAAAGGGTCCGGTTACGACTGCTGCACACCGGGCGGCATCATGCGATTGCTCAAGGCGTACGAGGTCGACCCGACCGGCATGCACGCGGTTGTCGTCGGCCGCAGCCCCATCCTTGGCAAGCCGATGGCGATGATGCTGCTTGCGGCGAACGCTACCGTTACCATTTGCCATTCGAAGACTAAGGAACTGCCGACGCTCGTGGAGCAGGGCGACATCGTAGTCGCGGCTGTAGGTCGACCCGAGTTTGTCAAAGGTGACTGGATCAAACCCGGCGCGATTGTGATCGACGCCGGCTATAACGAAGGCAACGTTGGTGACGTCGAATTTGACGCGGCCGCGGAAAAGGCATCGATGATCACGCCCGTGCCCGGCGGTGTCGGTCCCATGACCATCGCCACCTTGATCGACCAGACCTCGATCGGCGCGGCCCGCCAACTTGGCCTCGATCTTGAATAGAATCATTCCCACCCCAATGGTTTTTCGACAGACAAGGATGTCCATGTCACAGTTCAACGCCACCACATTCAGCATCGATCGCCCGACGGGGCAATGCGCGTTCACCGGTCGGGAATTGGAGCCGGGTGAGGATTACATCGCCACGTTGGTGGAAACCGATTCCGATGAAACCGCTGCTGCAAGCGAGGGCGGTACGGCGAGCACCGACTCCAAAATTGCCTCCGCCGAAATAAATGTGGCACCCGACCTGGGCTTCCGTCGGCTTGATGTCAGCCTGGAAGCGTGGGAGCAGGGAAATCGGCCGGACCGCGTGTTCGCCCATTGGAAAGCGGAGGTGCCGCAGCCGAACGAACGGAAGAAGGTGTTTGTCGACAACGATGTGTTGTTGAACCTGTTGCGCCGATTGGCGGACGCCGATGCGCCGGATCGCATCGCCTTTCGTTTTGTGCTGGCCCTAATTCTCATGCGAAAGAAGATGGTGCGTTACGACCGCACGGAATTGCGCGCGGCAAACGCCAAGGCCACCGCGAATACGACGGATGATTCGGCACAAGTTAATGAAGAAGCCACCGACGATCAGCAAACCAAACAGGAATGGTGGCTGCTCACACCCAAACTCGATCCGGCGAAAGGCCCGATGGGCAAATGGCATGATGAGGAAATCATTGAAGTCATGAATCCGCACCTGACCGACGATCACATCACCCGCGTCACGGAACAACTCGGCGAAATCCTCAACGGCGAACTTTGAGCGTTGAACCATTCGCCGTACCTTTACGCTTCATCATCAATGCCATACACACTGCGACGGAACCCATTCATGCCTCAGTCGCCCACATTGAACGCCTGCCTGCGTGTTTTGGTTG
>JANQKH010000120.1 GCA_028281215.1 Phycisphaeraceae bacterium
ATTTTTCGAGGTACGCCATCTCACCCTGCTTGCCGTCGGCGAGCCATTGTTGCAACGCCTCGCCGTGGGCGGTCGGCTCCGCCGGTGCGATGCCGACCATGACGAAACCCGCGGCGTCACCGAGTTGATAAACCGTGCGGGCACGACCAACGAGGTCACTGCGGGCAGGTTGTTCGGACGCATGCATGGAATCAGTGTAGACGTTGAGCGACGGGGCCGCGCTCCCCGCACCAACCGCCCAATCCCCCTCACGTTAAAATGTCCCGATGCTCAAAACCACAAGAAGCCTATCGTCCCTGACCACCCTCGCCGCTTTGGTGTTCATCGCTTTCGCTGGCCAGTCCGTGCAAGCCGAAGCAAAGGTGAAGATCGTCCGTGCGTTCCCGAAGATCAAGTTCACCCGCCCATTGCACATCATGCATCCAAATGACGGCAGTGACCGGTTGTTCGTCATCGAACAGCGCGGCCGCGTGTTGTGGTTTGACAACCAATCCGACGTCGAGAATTACTACATCGCGCTCGACTATCAAAAGGCCACCGGCTACGTCAAGAACGAAGAGGGCATGCTCGGCCTGGCGTTTCACCCGAAAGTCAAGGAGAACGGCGAAGTCTACCTGCACTACACCGCCGAGGGCGGCATGAAGAATGTGCTGTCGCGCTTTCGCATGAACAAGAAACGCACGATCATTGTGCCGCGTACCGAGGAAACGCTCTGGACGCTGAAGCAACCGTTCTGGAATCACAACGGCGGCGACATCGCTTTCGGCCCCGACGGTTATCTTTACATCGCCTCCGGTGACGGCGGCAGCCGCGACGATCCCGGCAACCGCGCGCAAGACAAAACCAACCACTTCGGTAAAATCCTTCGCATCGACGTGAACACCAAGTCGGCCGGCAAAGCGTACGGCATCCCAAGCGACAACCCGTTCGCCAACGGCGGCGGCGCGCCTGAAATCTTCTGCTACGGCATGCGCAATCCGTGGCGCATGAGTTTCGACCGCAAGACGGGCAAACTCTGGACCGGCGACGTCGGCCAAGACCTCTGGGAAGAAGTGCACATCTGCGAAAAGGGTGGCAACTACGGCTGGCCTGTCATGGAAGGCTTCGTCCGCCACACCAAGAAGAACGGCGAAAGGGCCGAAGCTGCGGAAGGCGAAAAACTGCTCCCGCCCGTCCTCGTCTACGACCACAAGAAAGGCAAGAGCATCACCGGCGGCTACGTCTACCGCGGCAAAAAAATCCCCGCTCTCCAGGGCGCCTACATCTACGGCGACTACCAGACCGGCATCGTCTGGTCCGTCCGCTACGACGAAAAGGCCGGCAAAATCACTGAAGGTCCGACCTACCTCGGCAACGTCAAACAACTGACCAGCTTCGGCGAAGACCGCGACGGTGAAGTGTATGCGCTGAGTCTGGACGGGCAGATTTATACGTTTGTGAAAAAGTGAGGGGGAAGTTGGAAGTACGAAGTTAGAAGTGGGATCGCGGAAGAGGCAAGGCGGATTGGTTTCGGATGATTGGCGGGAAGACCATTCCGCCTGTCGTTTGCCCAGAAGATCGAACCACCGCTCTTGATGCTCACGCCCCAAGCCGCGTCTCGCTGCCGCATTCCGGACACACTTCATTTTCCCCGATCACCCGACCGCGCAGGTCGTACTTACACTTGGGGCAAAGCCCGGCGGCCATGCGTTTGTAGCGGCGGATTGTACGGTAAATGGAATACAGCCAGAGCATCGGCCAAAGGCTGATGACTAAGGTGATGGCCCAGTAGGGGATCGATAATGTCAGATAGGTGAAATAATCACTAACTTTTTAGACTGTAACCCGATTCGTACACTTCAGACAACAAGAATGGCGGATCGTAGGGATTCTTCCAATATTTGAATCCCCACCTGTCGACGTAGTATTCAAACTCTGGATAAACAACATCATTAACTCCCCAATCCGAATCATTTTCTGTGTTGATTCGCGTGTGGTAGGAAGCCGACCGATGAAACTGATCGATTGAGTAAACAGACGTGGGATGGTGCCGTGCACGAACAAAAGTAAGTGTCAAAATGCCGGATTTCGAATTGGCACTCAACTGATGAATCCATACGGCACCATCCGGTGAGTTGTTACTCTCGTAAAGAACTCCCGTTGCGGTCGTGTAGTATTCTTCTAACCAGTAACTTCGCGCCCAGAACAATACCGCCACGGTCGCCAATGCGAACAGCAAGAGCGATACCGTGTGATACCCCAGACGCAGTATTCGTCGAAGGCATTGGTACATGGACAGTTCCGGCAGGGGTGCGCAGAAAGTGTAGCTCGGAGCGACGGGGCAAACATGCGAATCATAGATCAAAGTGGCAAGACCCTTGGGGAAATTTCAGCTTGAAGGATCATTTCGCACTTAAACTTCCGTATCGCACTAAACCACCCTTAAATCCTTCACCTGCAAGTCCACCCGCCGGTTGCCGCCCCAGTCGTTTTCCTTTGCTTCGAAGACGACGTCGACATTTACGCCGGCGGGCAGTTGCGGGGAGAGTTCGCCTTTGCGCCAGGCGATGCCTTGCAGCACCATGCGCTGATGACGGAGGTTGATGCGCAGGTGTTGGCCTGCGTTGCCGAGTCGGCGGGTGTCGGCGATCTGGGCGCGGCGGAGACAAAACAGCGGCGCGCGGTTGCCGCGCCCGAACGGCGCGAGTTTCTTCAATTGATCCACCAGCGACAGCGTCACCTGGCTCATGTCACACTCGGCGTCAATGCGGAGGATCGGCGTGAGGTCTTCCGGGGTCAGCGCATCATTCGCGTAAGCAATCAGATCATCGCGCAGCGCGTCGACACGTTGGCGGTCGAGACGGAGACCGGCCGCCATCGCGTGGCCGCCGAAACTTTTCAAATGGGATTGACAGGCAGTCAGCGCGTCGTGGATAGAAAAGCCGTCGATGCTGCGCGCTGAGCCGTGCGCTTCGCCGTTGTCGAAGTTGAGTAAGACGGCCGGGCGGTGGAAGCGGTCGACGATGCGCGATGCGACAATGCCAATGACGCCTGGATGCCAACCTTCGGCGCCGATGACAATTGCGCGACAGTCGTCACTGTCATAGCCGGCCTGCTCGATCAGTTCGGCGGCCTGGTCGACGATCGCTTTTTCCATGTCGCGGCG
>JANQKH010000130.1 GCA_028281215.1 Phycisphaeraceae bacterium
ATTTTTCGAGACCCACGATGCGTCGCTTCGTCAAACCAGCGGGTACGCTGTGGCGATGCGTATGCTCCTGTTTCTGATCGTTGCTTGGACATCGGCTGCGAGTTGCCCGGCCGCGCCGCACGTGCTGAACGACACGTTGCATCACCTGCGTGTCGGCAACGAGCGGGAATGGTTGGCGTTTCCCGCGCAGGCCGAGTCGGACCAACTCACACTCACCTTCGACGCCGACGCCAACGCTCAACCACACGCGCTGCGCCTTCGCCTGATCGATGTGCGGCATCGGTGGAAGGTGGCGCTGAACGGCAAACCGCTCGGCGATCTGGGCCGGGATGAAAACCCAATGCTCGCCTACTTCACTGTGCCTGTCGGCGGGCTACGCGATGGGCAGAACGAACTGACGATCAGCAGCCGATCGAAGCAACCGGACGACATCCGCGTCGGACATATCGCGCTGTTTGATCAGCCGGTCGACAAGGTATTACACGAAGCGAAGGTGAACGTCACGGTGACGGCCGACAAGGAAGGCGCAATGCCATGCCGTGTGACGGTGGTAGATGAACTGGGCGCGCTCGTGCCAGTTGGCGCGACGTCGAACGACACGCTGGCGGTGCGCACGGGGTTTGTTTACACGGCTGACGGCAAGGCGACGTTTGGTCTGCCCGCCGGCCGATACACGCTTTACGCGACGCGCGGGTTTGAATACAGCCTGGCAGAGCAGGCGATCACCGTGAAAGCGGGCGACGCCATCAACGTGAAGATGCAGATCAAACGCGAGGTGGCAACGCCCGGCTACGTCGCCTGCGACACGCACGTGCACACGTTCACCCATTCCCGTCACGGCGACGCGACCATGGAAGAACGCATGATCACGCTCGCCGGCGAAGGTATCGAGTTGCCTATCGCAACGGATCACAACATTCACATCGATTACGAAAAGGTCGCCCGCGCGACCCGCATGCGGAAATACTTCACGCCGGTGATCGGCAATGAGGTGACCACGGCGGTCGGACACTTCAACATTTTCCCGGTTGAGAAAGGTTCGCGGCCGCCGGACTGGCGTGTGCCGAAGTGGGAGACAATCTTCCGTAACGTGTACGCCACACCCGGCGTGCGCGTGGCGATTATGAACCATCCTCGCAACGTTCATTCGAAATTTCAACCGATGAATGCGAAAAACCAGCTTGCTGTCGTCGGCAAGAACCTCAACGGCTGGAAACTCCAAGCCAACGCGATGGAGATCGTTAACTCCGCGGCGTTACAAAGTGATCCGATGCTGGTCGTGCACGACTGGATGGCGTTGCTGAACCGCGGCCACCGCATCACGCCGATCGGGTCGAGCGATTCACACGAAGTGGCGTACAAAATCGTCGGACAGGGGCGAACGTACATCAAGTGCGATGACAGCAACCCAGCGAAGATCGATGTGAAACAAGCGGTGGACAATCTGCTGACCGGCAAGGTGAGGGTAAGTATGGGGTTGCTGTGCAGTGTCTCGGTGGACGACAAAAGTGAAGGCAAGTTGGTCACCATCCACAACGACAGCCGGCTGACCCTGACGGTCAACGGTCCCCGTTGGGTCAAGGCTGATCGGCTCGACCTCTTCGCCAACGGCGTGAAAATCGATTCCATTGAGATCAAAGACCAGCCGATTCGCAACAAGGACGCTCAGGATTCTTCACTCAAATATGAGAGATTCTCAGGCCTGAAGCGCTTCA
>JANQKH010000156.1 GCA_028281215.1 Phycisphaeraceae bacterium
ACTTTGATTCCGCACTGATTTACATCGATCTGGTCACCGAGCGCGACGGCTGGTCCAACATCTGGGAACTGGCCAATCGCATCGCCAAGCAAAAAGACACACCGCCCGTACTCGCCAGGGGCGTGGCCGAATCGATCCTTGAGATTCCGGATCAGTTCAAAATTGAATCCGAACGCATGGCTTTGGCGCAGAAAGTGCTGGACACCGTTTCCGATCGTGAGGCAGCCGACTGGGCATTGATTCAGACTCGCATTTACATGCTCGGCGATCAACAGGAAAAAGCATACGAGGTCGCCGAAAAGCTGTTCCGCAAACAGCCCGACGACAGTGAGACGCGCTACAACTACGGCTGGACGCTTTACGCGTTGGACAAACACGACTTGGCCAAGGCAACCCTCGCCTCTCTCGCAGCGGAAATGCGCAACCACGCACGCGTGCAGTCACTGTACGGCCGACTGTTGATCGCAATGGGTGACAAGCGCGGCGCCATCGAATATTTGCGTCGGGCTGTCGAGCTGGATCCCAAATCTTTCCACGCCCGCGCCGCGTTGGTTGAAGCGCTGGCCGACAATGAACAGTCCGCCAATGCCGCGCTTGAAGACATCAGAAAACTGTACGAAGAGAACCCCAGCAATCCCACAGCCATCCGGTACATGATGCAAGCGCTGATCTCACAAGACCGGCAACTGGACATCCCCAAACTGATCGACAAGATTCTGCAACTGTCTCCGCTGGAAGATGAACATGTGCAGACGGTCGTCATCGCCTACACCTACTTGCGCCAGTTCGACAAAGCCGTTCAATACGCCAAGGAACTGACCCGGCGCAAACCCCATTCGATCGACGCCCAACTGGTGCTGGCGTCGGTCTATCTGCGGGAAGGCAAACACAACGACGCGAAGCGCATTCTTCAGCAACTGCACGCCAAAGACCCCGAATCCGAATCGGTCAACCTCCAGTTGACCCGCCTCTACATGAACGAAGGCCAGTTTGACCAAGCCGTCGAACTCATGGAAAAGGTACTGGAAGAATCGCCGAACAACATCGACGCGCGCATCAACCTAGCGCGGTCGCTGACGCAGCTCCAATTGACCGACGACGCCCTTCAGCACGTAAACCTGGTGCTAGAGCAGGAACCCAAGGAACCACGCGCGCTGGAACTGGCGGCCCGCATCTATCGCTTGCTCGGTCAATTCGAAAAGGCTGACATTCACATGCAGCAGATCGATGAGGCGGCAGTGGACCCGGCGAAGTATCCCGGTGTCGCCGCGAAACTGATGTTGCAAAAAGGTTACGTCGACGACGCCATGGCGATCTGCGACCAGGCGATCACGTCCGGCAAAGCCTCCGTGCTCGTGCGGCAGGTGATCGTGGAAATCCAACTGAACGAAAAGAAAGACCTTGCACAGGGCGAAATCCACCTGCTCGCCTACGCGCGTGAGCATCCGAACAACATCGAGCCGTTCAACCTTCTGGCCAAGTTTTACATCAAGCACAACAAGGACCGCGGGCTGCTCAAACTCCGCGAACTGCGCGATGTGAACGAAACGCTCGCCCGTCTCGCCGAAGCACAGATTCTCACGCGTTATGGTCGACTGTCCGACGCGATCACCACCCTCGCCCAGCATTACCCCACTTTGATCAAACGTAACGAACGCCTGACGTTGACCTACGCGTACTTCCTTCAACAATTGATCCTCAAACGGGACAACAAAGCAGTCGCCAACGCCGTCCCAGTCTGGGAAGCGCTGATCAGTTCCGGTGTGTTCCGCTATCAGGCGGAGGTTGCGTTGATCGAACTGACCGGTCGGAACATGACGCCGGAAACCTTCACGTCCCGGTTGGACGATCTGGCGTCGCGCATCCCCACGAATCACTTCGGGCTGTTCCACAAGGTGGCGACATACCTGACGGCGGCCGGTCAGTTTGACGCCGTGCTCAAGCACGTGGACCGCTGGCTTCTGGTCAAGCCGGACAACGCCAGCCTGTTGGGCATGAAAGCCGACGCACTGCGTTACCTGAACCGTTTCGACGACGCGGTGAAAATTTACAACCAGGCGATGCAGGTCAGTTTGAACCCGGAACCGCTTCACATTCGAATCATCGAAACGTACCAGGCCGCGAACGACTTCCCCGCGATGGAAGCCGAGTTTGATCGCTGGGCGGCCCGCGGCAGTAAAGAGTTCATCGCCGCCATGTGGTCCAAAGGCACATTCTACAACGAGTTGGGAATTACATCAGAAGCCGCTAAGACATTCGAACGCCTGAATGAAGTGTCGAAGTCCGGCGATCCGCGCGTGTCCCTGGCATTGGGGCAGGCGTACGCCTCAATGGGGCGATTCAAGGACGCCCAGTCACACCTGGCGTCGATCCCCCAATTTGCAGGACAGTACCCAATGGCGCAAGTGATGCTCGCCCGAATCGAAGGTCGCGACATCGCCACGGTACCGACGGCGAAAGAGAGGCTTCAGCGTTTGATGGCGGATCCCAAACTCGCCGCCTTCGCCACCCGCGAATTGATGACGCTGGCCAAACGCAGCCGCGACATGCAGCAAATTCTCGAATGGGCGGACGGCCTGATCGCCTCCGAGCAACTGCCGGAAGTCATTCGCGCCCGCTGGCTCCAGGTACGCGCCAATGTCAAAGCCGATCAACGGGATTGGATCGGCGTCAACGGGGCAATCGATCAGTTCCTCGAGTTGACGCCGGATAACCAGCAATGGCAGATCGCCAAGATCATTCTGCTGGTTCAGACCAACAAACTGGCTGACGCACAGAAGTTCTTCGATGACCATCCCAAACTGCACGAATTGGCGGTCGGTCAACTCATCGCTGCAGGGATTGGCCGGCCGGTCAAGCCGGTCAAATCACCTGCACTGGATCAGTTTCTGCTGGCGCTGATTCACGGCCAATTTGACCAGGCCGGCGCAGCCATTGATCAGATTCAATTCTCCACGAACGGCCTTTATCGGCAAGACTTCAAAGACACCATCACCGACGCCAAGGCCAACCCCAAAGACATCGCCGTTTATCGCAAGGTGGCGCTGGCGGCGGCGGCGCGGCAGATTGGGTTCCGTGCGGTCGCCGACGCCATCTGCACCGACGCTCTGAAAACCAAACCCAATTGCGCGTTGGCGCACGCCATGCGCTTGAATACGTACAACTTCGCCAACGCTAAATCGAGAGTGGAAGCCAATAAGGCCGCCGCTTCCGCCAACGGCTTTTCGATCGGACATTATCTGACCGCCCAATCGGTTAGCAATGATCCGGAGGGCGACCTCAAACAAGCTGTCAAAGCAGCGGAAGCTTTGGTCCAGCGCGAACCCGATCACTACCCCTCTGTGCTGGTGTTGACCGGCATCTACCTCAAAGCCGGCGAAGACAATAAGGCGCTCGACCTGCTGACGCACTGGTCGCAAAAGCCCGGCCGACATCAAGGCATTGTCGCGAACGATCTGGCTTATCTGCTGGCCACCAAGTTCCCGGACAAACTGGACCAGGCGCACCAGTCGGCCACCCTCGCCCGCAAGTTGCTCGGCGACTCGCCCGGCGTGCTCGACACGCTGGGCTGGATCGAACACCTGCGCGGCAATCATGACCGTGCGATTCAACTGCTTTCCAAAGCATGGGTGCAAATCAGCCGCTCATCCGAGTGGCACCAACACATGAGCAAAGCCTACGCAGCAGCAGGAAACGATAAATGGTCGAAATACCACGAAGCCGCAGCCGCAACGTTGAGTGCCGATGCGGGTGAATAACCGACGCCAGTGTCATTCACATGACAACGGCAAGGCGAGGCATCGGACGAACCGATTCAACCGGCCTGTTTGACCGCCCAGAAAGGCGATGTTGCTGCTGTTTTTAGGATGCACGATGGCGGCTTGTGTAAGTCTGTTTCAAACACCCCTGGGCGTGTTCTCAAGCGTTGTTTTTCAGCCGATCTCCTGCCCTCGTGGGCATGTTGCATACCCAAGCAAATAAAGGAGTTGCGCTGTTAAAATAGGTAAACTTCAAGACGCCGATTTTTTTTCAGAAAAAGGGCCGAAAACCCTTGCAATGGACAGGAGCCTCAGGTAACTTATGTCGAGCGGAGAAATAGTCTTTCTTCGCCGGGCAAAGAAAACCCTTAGTTTTCAGCAGGAAAGGTGATTGAAACAGCGAGATGAAGGACACCTCGGCTTTCTAAAAGTTTCGTTTCACACGAACAATCTCAAAGGTGAGAAGACACGAAAGCGAGAAAGCAAGTCAATTCGATCTACTGAATTGAATCGGAAGAATGGGGTGCCCTGTCAAAAAGTCGTGAAAGGAGGATTAGTTTTAGCCTCAACACCACTTTCAGATTGCATTCACAGAAATTCGCGGTAACTTGTAGTTGCCGAAACAAAACACCCGTAGCCTTCTCAGGGATGTGCCGGAGAGGGAATCAAGAAAGAAACCCGTAGACCTATTCGAGTCTGACAAGGAGAAAACTCAAATGTTCAAACGAAGTCTTATTCAGATGCTGGCCGTGGCACTGTTTGCAACAGTGGCATGGACCAACAGCGCCTCGGCCGTGTTCTACACGACCAACGGCTCTTGGCTTGCCAATCAGCCGGCCGTTTCGCCGCTGCCTGGCGTGCCCTCCCCGCTGGTCAACCCCAAGGGCATTCTGGACGGCAAGTCCTGGACGAATACCTACGGCGGGGTGGGTGAAGGTGCTCGTGTTCGCACGATCTTCTCCGCAACGATCGAAGTGATTCGTAACGGTTCGTCGTTCACGCCGATTCGTGGCGTTGGCGACAGCGGCAACTTCCTCCAGGTCATCGCAGCGCTTGACGGCGAAATCACCAACGTGGTTGACGCTGGCGGCGGCGATGTCACGGCAACGGTCACCTTTGACCAAGGCCGCGCCGGCTTGTGGGAACACACCGGCACAACCCCCCACGGTGTCGGCCCGACCGCCATCATCGGTCAGGATCCCCGCACGTGGGCTTTCAACACC
>JANQKH010000157.1 GCA_028281215.1 Phycisphaeraceae bacterium
GACTCAGGTGGTGGTCGCGCCGCTTAGCGGCACGCTTGAAGCGTTTAATCCCACCGATCTGAACAAAGGCAAGAAGGTGTTCGTGCTTGATCAGAACACACTCGATGCCGCGGAAGGCGGCCTTGGCGACGATGTGGAAGCCCAAATCGTCGATACGGGTTACCAGTTCGGCAGCAAAGGCACGTTGACGGCGACGACCGGCAGTCTGAACGATTTGAATACCGATACGGACATCGTGGTCGAACTGGCCGTGAAAATGGCGGACGGAAGTTTCGTCACGTACGACAAGATGGTGATCGCGGACTTCAAATTCCCGGACAAGTACGATCTAGCGTCACAACAGGCGATCAACGGCGCACCGGAATATCAGTTCTTCCAGTTTGCCGCGCGACGTGCGGGTGAAGTGGCCGGCTCGGGCCCGGATGTGCCGCCGGCGATTGGTTACCTGTCCAACCATCAGATTGCTTCGACCAAGCGTGAAGCTGACGACAACAGCGGCGGCTTCAAGCGCAATACGCCGTTTGAATTGATCGGCATCCAAGACAAAGCCATCACCATCGACCCGAAACTTCTGGCGGCGAAACTTTACATCCGAGTCCCCAACCGCCGCATTCTGAATGTCGCCGAACTCGGCTACATCTTCTCCGGCGGTGGGTTCAGCCTGGCGGCGGGTAGTCAAACCGACTTGCAGAAGTCGCTGGCTGACACGCTGTTCGGTGAAGGCGGCAACGGTTTGGACGAAAATGGTGGTGCGGCGGTTTTCTCGCCGCCCGAATGGCATTTCCTCACTTTGCCCCGATCCAACCTGCCGGGAGGTTCGGACGTGCCGACGGACACCAAGGTGCCTCACGTGGCGTATCTGTTCGATCACTTCACCTGTCTGAGTCCGGGCTGGGACGGGTTGGATGCGAACAACGAAATCGGCGCCAAGGATGACCAGGAAGATGTACCGCTCGCCGCAACCGAGAATACGTCGGATGCAGATGCGCAACTGGCGGACCATTTCATTCCTGGGCGATTCAACATCAACACCGCCCCTTGGTTTATTGCAGCAGCAGCGTCGCCTTTGCCGGAATCATTCGGCCTAACAGGCTCGACCTTCTGGAAACCCAATTATCAGTTCCTCTACATCAACATGGCGTACTATCGGGATCAACCGCACGACCGCCATATCTCGCTGATCACAGGGAACTGGCCGTCTGGAACGTTCCGAGGTATTGGAGGCAATCAGAACACCACGGCTGATTTTGGATTCGTATCGGTTGGTGAAGTGATGCTGCTTCGTCGTAACCAAGGTGATGCCACCAATCTGGAAACGGCGACCCAGGAACGTGATCCCCACAGTTCCCTGCTTTACGCAGCAAGCAACGAGCCCAAGATCCCCGTCGACGATGTGCGCAAGATCTATCCTGCACGCTACAACTACGACGAACTGACTGGTGCGCCCGCGGCGTCGGCGTACACCAGTTCCAACGCCGCAGGTGGTTTCCAGCCCAACAACGACGGCCCCTGGCCGGTGGCGCGGGATCACAAGTACCGCGAGCAGGACCGAATGGTGCGGTTCCACTTCATCAACCCGACGCTCACCGTGCGCAGCGATACGTTCATTGCGTACTTTGAGATCCGTGCTTACAGCGCCGCTGATTTCAGCACCGGCGCCAAGCAGACCAAGTCCTACATCGCGTTGTTCGACCGCAGCAACATTCGAACAACTGAGGACACCACCAAACTCGTTACCTGGCAGGAACAGTAAAGGTTGCCGTCACGCACCGGCACCTTGCCCCAATGCGTGGGACGAGTTTGACAATTCGAGCCAAGTGGGAAGGGGCGGCCGTGAACACGTGTTTCACGGCCGCTCTGTTTTTTGACGCACCTTGCTCACCAAAGCACCGGCGCGTACCATCGCGCCAGTTCCGATCGTGAATTTCATTCCGCTTTGGGAGAGCGTCATGTCCCTTAACTCTGATCCCGATTGCATCTTCTGCAAAATTGTCGCCGGCGGGATTCCTTGTCATCAGCTATACGAAGACGACCTGGTCCTGGCGTTTCTGGATGTCGGCCCGCTGTCCGAAGGGCATGCACTGGTGATTCCCAAAAGTCATGCCGTCGAATTGGCCGATGCCGATCAGCAGGCGGTCGAACGATGCGCCGCGGTAGCCAAACAACTTGGCCCTGTGATTGTTGAGCAGACCGGCGCGGCGGGATGGAATCTACTGCAAAACAACGGCAGCGCCGCCGGACAGGAAGTCGGCCACGTGCATTTTCACATTATCCCGCGCCGCGCGGGTGACGGGCTGGGCTATCGATGGAACGCCGGCGCGATTGACCACGACGACGCCGGTCAGTTGGCAACAAAGATTGCATCGAGTGTAAACCCGTGAGCCGCGTGACGTTGAGTGTGTTGGCCGGCGGGCGCAGTCGACGGTTTGGAACGCCGAAGTCCAATCTGTCGGTGTCAGGCATGCCCATTTTGGCCTGGCTTTGCCGCCGGCTTCGGCCTTGCGCGACGCATACGGTGTTGAGTGTGGGGCAACTGTGGCCTGCCCCAACCGGCGCCGGGCAGTTTGACCGAATCGTGGCGGACCACCGTATGGACGCAGGCCCGTTGGCGGCGATGAAGTCTGTCATAGATTCCATTTCGATCGCCGACACGTTTGTATCCAACGATAACGATGAGCGCAACGACCATCTGGTCGTGTTTGTGACAACGGACATGCCGTTGGTGACTGCCTGTCGTGTGAATCAGTTGGCCCGTTGCCTTCACGCGCATGAACGTGCCGTTGGCGTGATGAATCGATGGGTGGGGCGTGGCGACGCAGCACAGCCGGGCGTGCCCGCCATCGAGCCGTTCCCGTCAGTCTGGCGCGTACGGCCGGCGCGTGTGCTGTTCGCTCGCGCTCTGGCGGCGGGCATCGCCGCGCCGCACCGTCTGGCCGGTCGAAAAGATGTCTGGACACACGCAGTTCCCTCTACCGACCGGTGGGCATTTGCCAACATCAATACCCCGGGCGATTTGCAAATCCTCGACGAGCAATGCCCGAATCTGCGCATCGCCGCCGTTCATGGTTGAATCCGCCTGCGGTTGAATCGATCGAACATTTCAGGTTTTCGGGTCAATCTTCCGGGAATTGATCAATGGCGTCACGTCCGTTTGGACGATTCATACACAAAGACAGTTGTGATTGCCTTGAGAAATCACCACCACCCTTGTTTCATGGAATGTACGATGTCAACATTACGCACTGTAGCCTACGATCGAGGGATGAAAGCACCATCCGCATCAACCGAACCGTCGGCGCCAAAGGAGGGGCCGTTCATGCCTGTCACGCAAGCACCGACCGCCAACGCCGCACTCGCCGCTTGGGTGGATGAGATTACCGCGTTGACCAAACCTGACGCCGTACATTGGTGCGACGGATCAACTCAGGAGTTCGACGCGATCGCCCAACAGTTGGTGGACGCCGGCACGTTCATCCGATTGAACGAAGCCAAACGGCGGAACAGTTTCCTTTGCCGGTCCGATCCTGCCGATGTCGCGCGGGTGGAAGACCGCACGTTCATCTGCTGTGAAAACGAATCCGACGCCGGCCCGACCAACAACTGGAAAGCGCCGGGCGAGATGAAGGCGATCCTCAATCCGCTCTTTGACGGCTGCATGCGCGGCCGAACGATGTACGTCAT
>JANQKH010000170.1 GCA_028281215.1 Phycisphaeraceae bacterium
CGCCGACGCGCGCATGGCCGCCGCGTACGCCAAGTTCGACGAGATGGTCCACATCCGCACGCCGAACGATCGCACGCTCGTGGTCAAGCTTGAAAATCCCACCGCGTATTTCCTTGAGATGTGCGCGTTCATTACTTACGTGCCCGTTCATGCAGATTCCGTAGACGCCCAGACCAGTGTCAACGTCGACACCGGCATGCTCATGCAGGATCCTTACTGGATTCGCCCCATTGATTCGGCGACGGACGACAAACCCGCGCTGGTGACCAACGGCCCGTACAAGCTCCAACGCCGTCGATTCAAACGTGATTTGCTCATGGTTGCCAACGAACACTTCTGGGCTCGCAAGCTTCCCGACGGCGATCCGCGCAAACCCCGCAACGACAGTATCCTTGAGATTATTGTGCCCGACGCCAACGCCCAGCGCATGATGTACGAACGTGGGGAGATCGACTGGATTCCCAACATGCCCACCACCGGCGGCATTGCGGCAGACCTGTACGAACTGAAACAGAAAGGTCTGCGCGACGACGTGCACACCGTACCCTCGGCCGGCACGTATTACTACATGTTCAATACGCAGGAGAAACTGGTTGACGGTTCGCCCAATCCAGTCACCGATCCGCGCGTCCGACGTGCGCTGTCGCTGGCGATTGACCGGCAGAAGATCGTTGAAACGATCACGCGTTTGGGCCAACCCGTTGCCCGCACCTTTGTGCCCAAGGGCTCGCTCGTCGGTTACGATGCGCCGGTTGAGGCCGGTCCCGAGTATGACATTGAACAGGCTCGCAAGTTGCTCGCCGATGCCGGTTACCCGAACGGCGAAGGGCTCACCGGTGTATCGATTCTCTACAACACCGGCAGCGGACACGAACTGATCGCCCAGCAGATCGCCTACAACTGGGAGCAACAGTTGAACATTGGTGTCTCGCTCTACGGCCAAGAAGTCAAAGTGTTTGGTGAACGGTTGAAAAAGCAAGATTTCGTGGTCGCGCGATCGGGTTGGTTCGGCGATTATCTCGACCCGACCACCTTTCTCGACAAGTTTTACTCGACCAATGGCAACAACGACGGCCGATACAACAGCGAAAAGTTTGACGGCTTGATGAATCAGGCGGCTGCCGAACTCGACCCCCAAAAACGCATGGCATTGTTGCGGGAGGCGGAAACGACCATGCTCCAGGATGCGGCCATCTCTCCGATTTATCAATACGTCACGATTCATTTGTTCGATCCGAAAAGGGTCAAGAACATGCACTTGAATCCATGGAACTTCCGCCGACTCGAACTGGTCGAGGTCAACAGGGATTGAACGCCAAGCGAAGGCTGGATCACAAAGAATCACGACATGGCAAGAATGATCATAGTTCGATTGCTTCAGATGCCGGTTATCCTGGCAGTGATCTTCCTGATCACATTCTGGCTCGCGTGGGTGTTGCCCGGCGATCCACTGGAGCGCCCCGAAGGTCAGCGCCCACCTGAGGAAGTGCAGTGGGCGATGAAGAAGCAATACAACCTTGACAGCAAGTTGTCGTTTCTGACCAGTTATGTCAAAGGTCTGTCGCGAGGTGATCTTGGACCGAGCCTCAACTACCGCGACCAGCGTGTCAACGACATCGTCAAATCCGGCCTGCCCGTGAGCATGCTTCTGGGCATTGCCGCACTTTGGTTTGCTTTGCACATTGGGTTGATTGCAGGCATCATCGGCACGCTGCGCGCCGGTTCGATATGGGACATGAGCGGTCTCGCGGTCGCGTTGGTGGGCGTCAGCTTGCCGACATTTGTGACCGGCGCGATCCTGTTGATGTTGTTTGCCGGCATCGTGGAATTCTTCCCGCCGGGCGGCTGGGGATCGCCCAAACATTTGATCCTTCCGGCGCTCGCACTCGGCCTTGCGCCTGCGGCGTATATCGCGCGTCTCGTTCGGCTTGGTCTGGCGGATGTGATGAACAGCGACTTTATCCGCACCGCCCGCGCCAAGGGCCTCAGTTTTCGCGACGCGTTGTTTAAACACGCGCTCAAGGTCGCGTTCCTGCCCGTGCTTAGTTTTCTCGGACCCGCCGCCGCCGCAACGTTCACCGGGTCGTTCGTGATTGAAACCATTTTCGCCATCCCTGGCCTCGGTGATCACTTCGTCAACGCCGTGCTCAACAAAGACCAGTTCCTGATCCTCGGTCTCGTTCTGGTTTACTCCACGATGTTGGTCCTTTTTAATCTTTTGGTGGACATTGCTTACGCGTTCGTCGATCCACGCATTGACTTGTCCTAGGGCGAATAGCCGATGATGAATAGGCTGTCTGTATAATAATTCGCGCGATGCGTAAAAGAATGGTTTCCTGGATCGATAGTCATGAAACGCAAACGCCAACAAGATAAACTCACCTGCACGCCCGGCCTGACGCGCCGTGATGCGTTGCGACTCGGCGCATTGGGTTTGACGTTGCCGGGCATGCTTGCCCTTCGCGCACAAGGTGCAAATCAGAACGCGAAACGAACTGCGAACGCCAACCGTCCTGCCAGCGCCTCGCGTGGTTTCGGCAAAGCCAAGTCCTGTATTGTGCTTTTCGCTTGGGGCGGGATGAGTCACATTGATACGTTCGACATGAAACCCGATGCCGCGTCGAATGTCCGTTCCGCGTTTGGCATGATCAAGTCGACGACACCCGGCTACCATGTCTGTGAGCACCTGCCGCATATCGCCAAACAGACGCATCGCATGGCAATTGTTCGCAGCGTGCATCACAAGGCGCCGTCGCATCGGTCGGCCGCCTACTGGAACCTCACCGGTCACGAGCCGCCCAACCTCGGCGGCAACTGGGAAGCCACGCGTAAGGACTGGCCCTGCATCGGTTCGATGGTCGCCCAGGCTCATGCGACCGGCGCTCGTGTTGGTGTGCAGGACCAAACTGGCGCCATGCCCGGCACGGTGGCATTGCCTTACACCATGGCCGACGGCGGACGCGCCAACGGGCAGGACGCGGGCTTCCTCGGCCTCAAGTGGGATCCAGTCGTCGTGCGGCCGAAGCAGGGCAAGCCCTACCAAGGTGTGTCGCCCTCGGCGGGCAGTGTCGACCTGTCCTTCATCAAGAACGTTGGCGCCGGTCGCGTGGTTTCGCGCCGCGGCTTGCTTGAAACATTCGATCAGCATCGGCCGATCGCCGCCGCAAAGGACACTGCGGACGTGCGGCAATACCAGCAGATGGCGTTGGACATGCTCGTTGATCCCAAAGTGCGCGCCGCGTTTAATCTCGACAAGGAACCGAAGCGTGTTCGCGATGCCTATGGCGATCACATTTGCGGGCAAAGCACATTGCTTGCACGCAAACTCACCGAAGCCGGTGTGCCGCTGGTTACTGTTTACTGTGCTGCCGGCGACCTCAACGGCAGTGTCGGCGCCCATTGGGATACGCACGGTGACGGCTACAACCGCCTCAAGAACCAGATGCTCCCGCCGCTCGATCAAGCCAGCGCGGCGCTGCTCAATGACCTTCATGAGCGCGGCCGACTCGACGACACGCTTGTCGTCTGGCTTACCGAGTTCGGCCGCACGCCCAAGCTTAAGGGCGGCGGCGGACGCGATCACTACCCCAACTGCTATACCGTCGCCTTCGCAGGAGGTGGCATCGCCGGTGGGCAAATCTACGGCCGCAGCGACATGAACGCCGCCTTCCCCGCCGCCGATGCCTGCGGGCCGGCCGACCTGCATGCCACGATCTTCCACGCGCTGGGCATCGACCCGAACTTCCACATTCGCGACATCGCCGACCGCCCGCTCGCCGCCACCGATGGCAAGCCGCTGCCGTTGTTCGGCTGATCGCAAGCAATACGGTTTGTACACCCGCCGCGCCGCCGTCATCATGACGATATGCAGCCGTTCGTCGACTTCCTTGTCACCAACATGCCGCCGCTGAAGACGATCCTTCTCTTCGGTCCGGTCGGTCTGCTTTGGGCGTCGGTCTGCCTGATCGTCGCCGGCATGCTCAAACGCCGCGCCGATTGGCCGACCGGTTATACACGCAAGACGTTTCATTTCCTGATCTTTACCTCTGCGGTCATCGTGCACGCCGTTTGGGGCACATCGACGATGTGCCTCTTCGGCGGCATGACTTCGCTGGTCATTCTGTTCGCCGTCCTGCGCGGCGAAGGCAATCTGCTCTTCGAAGCCATCGCAAGGGAAAAGGACGCGCCGCGGCGCGCGTGGTTCGTCGTCGCGCCATACTTCGCGACGTTGATCGGCGGCGTGACGAGCCACGTCTGGTTCGGCTCCCACGCCGCCGTCGCCGGCATGTTGGTCACCGGTCTCGCCGACGCCATTGCCGAACCGGTCGGCACGCGTTTCGGCAAACATCCGTATCGCGTGATCACACTGACCGAGGCCACCTGCACGCGCACGATCGAAGGTTCCACAGCGGTGTTCATCGCGTCTATCCTCAGTCTCGTCATCGCCGTCCAACTGCATCCCGATCTCCAGCTATCATGGTCGGTGATGGGTATTGTGTTCGGCGTGGCGGCGATCAGCACTTTGGTCGAAGCCGTTTCGCCGCACGGTTGGGACAACCTCACGTTGCAACTGCTGCCGAGTTGGCTGGTATGGAGCTGGTTATGAGTGCGACGCCGCAAAGTGAAACCGATGCGAAGCTGAATCCTTTCTTTGAAAACGTGCAGGCTCATTACGATCTGTCTGATGAGTTTTTCTTCCTCTTCCTTGACCCGTCACGTGTGTACAGTTGCGCATATTTCGAGCGCGATGACATAACGCTCGAACAGGCCCAACTCGCCAAAATCGATCTCTCGCTTGGCAAGCTCAACCTTGAACCCGGTATGAAACTGCTCGACATCGGGTGCGGCTGGGGCGCGTGTGTCCGTCGCGCTGCCGAAAAGTACGGATCGCATGCGATCGGCCTCACACTCAGCGAAAACCAACACGCATTCGCCACCGAGTTGTGCGCCCATCTCGCTGCAGGTGAATCGAACTCGGGAAGCGTCGAAATCCGGCTGCAAGGCTGGGAAGAGTTCGACGAACCGGTCGATCGCATTGTTTCTATCGGTGCCTTTGAGCACTTCCGCCGTGAACGATATACGCCGTTCTTCGAGCGCACCCATGCACTGCTCCCTGCCGACGGACGCATGCTGTTGCACACGATCGTCTGGCCCAGCCGCGCCGAACTCGCCGAGAAAAACCTGCCCGTCGAACACGAACACGTGCTCTTCGCCAAGTTCATCCGCAAGGAGATCTTTCCCGGCGGCGAACTGTGCAACCCCGAGGAAATTGTCAAACATGCGGAATCGGTGGGATACAAGGTCACGAGAATTCAGTCCCTTCGCGAGCACTACGCCCGCACGCTGAAAATCTGGGCTGACGAACTCGAAAGCAAAAAGCAACAAGCGATCGATATCGCTGACCAGACCATCTTCGATCGATATATGAAATACATGCGCGGCTGCTCGAAATACTTCGGTACGGGCCATCTCGATATCAAACAGTTTACGCTGGAAAAGTAACCCCCCATCACGATACCTCCCGCACGTCCAACTTCATCAGAATGTCTTCGACCGACGTCTTCGCTTCGTAAAACGCTTTGACCGGCACGCGCTCGCGAAGGAGATGCGCGAGAAGATCGGCGGCGTCTTCATCGCCGCCGGCAAAGTCGATCTCCAACCGATGGTCTGTGCTTACCGCAGCGGTCACGTGCGAATGCGCCGTCGCGATTTCGACCAGATTCGCCGGTACATCAATCAACTCCACCGTCAGTTTTCGATATGCGTGCATTTCGCGAATGATGTCGTCCACACGGCCACTGAGCACCAGCCGGCCTTTTTCCATGATGCCGACCGAGGTGCAAAACTCACTCATTTCCGTGAGGATGTGCGACGAAATAAGCACCGTTTTGCCATCTCGGCCAAGTTCGCGAAGTAAATCGCGCATCTGTATGCGACCCATCGGGTCAATCCCACTCGCCGGCTCATCCAGTAACAACACCTGCGGGTCGTGCAACAACGTTTTGGCCAGACACACACGCTGTTTCATGCCGCGAGACAACGTGCCCGCCATCGCATCGCGTTTGGCGAAAAGGTCCACCCGTTGCAGCAGGTCATCGATCCGCTCCCGCCGCGCACGTTTCGACACGAAATGCGCCGCGGCGAACAGATCAAGGAATTCCCACACGCGCAGATCGTCATACACCGGCGCGAGGTCCGGCATATATCCGAGAATCTTGTGCACTTCGTCCGCCTGTTCCGCCACGTCGAACCCACCGATGTAAACATCGCCGTACGTCGGCTCCAGCAACGTCGCCAGAACACGAATGGTCGATGTCTTTCCCGCGCCGTTCGGGCCGATCAGGCCGAACACTTCGCCCGCCTCGATCGACAGGTTCATGTCCTGCACCGCCGTCGTGTCGTCGTAATCGACACGCATGTCGATCGTTCGGATCATCGGGTTGGAATCAGGTGAGGTCATGCGCGGGCGGGTGCTGAATCATAGGTGTGAACAGGGGCAAAAACTCAATGCACACGTTCGTTGCCGGTCCCTTTTTCTTCGTTGATAGACGGTGGCGGAGAAGTTTGGATGGGTAGCGTCGGCGAAGAAACGGTCTTGATCGGCGGGGCGGCGCGTCCCGTCTCCGTGCCGCACTCCGGACAATGTGATCCGGCGCTTTCCGTCAACGTGTAGCCGCACTCGTGGCAATACACGCGGTTGCCCGGAATCGCTATGTTGGCGAT
This sequence comes from Phycisphaeraceae bacterium, assembly GCA_028281215.1. Lineage (GTDB taxonomy): Bacteria > Planctomycetota > Phycisphaerae > Phycisphaerales > Phycisphaeraceae > JANQKH01. Next base: position 6,724 of record JANQKH010000170.1, read on the forward strand.
CCACTTGCCGCCGAAGAACAGATAAAGCCCAGCGCCGACATAGCAAAGTGTCACGATCCAACTGCTGATTTGATATGGCTCAATCAACTCAGGTCTGGCGAACCCCTCTTCCTGTGTCGCCATTACGATGAGTCGGGCGACCTCTCCTATCACATTGGTCATTCCCATGACGAAGAACCACACGCCAATCGCTTTCATCATCACGCGGAACAGAGTTTTGTATCTCATCGCAGATTCCTTCGGTTTTCGCGAGGCGTGTTGGCTCCTGCTTTCTTCGCGCACGTTTCCAACGCGCCCATGATGATCGGCGCCACCTCCGGACCGACGCTGTTGATCTCGCCGTACTGCGTCTTGGGCAATCCATAACACCATGGCGGCTGCGCGTCCCATTGGCGCTTCGGAATGATGTAGCCGATTTCGTCGTTCGCCAACCCGATGATCAGGCGCGGTTCCTTCGGCATGATCGAATGCAGATGTTTTTCCTTCGGCGCTTTGGGAAAATCAGCGCCTTGGTCCACCGGTTCCTGGATTTTGCCGTTGATCAACTCGGGGTAAATCTCGCCGGGAATGCACGCCACATCCAGTTGGCCGAGTTTCAGCACGGCGACTTCGGTTTCGATCGACGGACCGGTGGTCGTGTTTTCGACGAACGGCTTGCCGCGTTTGTAGGGATCACCCGTCCAGAAATACGCATCGCGCTGAATCAGACCGACGCGGCGGGCCATCAGGTACATTGGATTCCAGAGCGGCAGGCTCACACGCACACTCGAAACGTTGAACGGCGTCAAGCGGATCGGCTTCGTCTGTGACAGCGCTTTGTTCGCCAAATCCGCGACCATGCGGCCGTACGTTTCGGTGTAGGCAAACTGCCCCGCGCGCAAACGATTGCCGTCCGCATCGTTCACTCCCACGCGCGGTGGAGCGAGCAGACCGCCAACCGGGCCAGTAAAGTATGCGACCGGGCATTTGTGCTTCTTTTTCAATGCCGTAACGGTGGCGTCGACAAAGTCAGCGGTCATCTGCGTGTTCTTCGAGCCCATTGCTTCGGGATGGCAATTCCATTGCACGACCAGGCCGTGCGTCTTGTTGTTGTCCTTGCGTTTGAAACGCAACACGCGCAGCGTGCCGTCA
>JANQKH010000294.1 GCA_028281215.1 Phycisphaeraceae bacterium
GAGCGGCGTTGGCGGCAGTGCGCAGGCGATTCGCCGACGCCAGTTTCAGGTTTGCCAGCAACCGTGCGGCGGACACACGCTGCGATGCAGGGCCTGAACCGGTCAGGGCTTCAAGTTTCGACTCAGCCTGTTTGCTCAACGAATCGCGAAACTCGCCGAGGTTACCCGCCTTCATCGCCGCGACGATTTCCGGCTTCGAGAAGTCGGCGGTTTCAGGCGTGTGCTTGGCCAAACCGTCCGAACTGGTCACGTGATCCTGTTGCACCAGACTCACCAGTTGCAACGCTTCGTTGAACGACTGGCGGTCCCGACGGATCGACGCAGCCCGTTCATCTTCGCAACCGGCGAGCAACCCGGCGACCACCGCCACAATAAGGATGGAACTTCGACGCAAGACAGACTCCTATCGCGAATTCGAACCGAGCCCCAATCATGGACCCGGAGAGGTTTCAACACGGATCAAAATCAGATTCCACCTGAGCCACGGACGAACTTAGCAAACGGCCAAGCAGCCGACGACACAACGGCCGTGAATTACTCGCCGCCGCCATCCTTGCCAACCGGCTCCGCCTTGCCGTTTGCTTTGGGCAATCGGGCAGGCAGCGACGGAACCTTGTATTTAACGTCATACTGCGGCACAGGTTTGTACAACGTGGACACCCAATCCAACGCTGCCTTGTATGCACGGTCCTTCTGGCCGATGCGGAACAACGGCTGCCAGCCTTTCACCTTCGGGTGCGGCAGCGGCGTGGCGTTGTCCGGCAAAGCGTATGTCAACAACAGGGATTTCTCCGGGAAATCACGATCGATCATGAATCCCGCTTTGTTCTTGAACTGATTGAGGATGTAAAAGTTAGTGTAAATGGTCGTCGGCGAGTTGATTCCTTTGTTGAAAAGGAACAGCTTACCGGCGTTTTCACCGCCGTGACATTTGGCGGTCGCGCAATGGTTGACCACCACATTGCGATGCACCTTCTGGCGGAACGCTGCAAAAGCGGGTGGGTCGTCACGAACCTGCACCTTGCCATACAGTTCACGCGCTCGCAGCGCGAACATGATTTTTAAAATCTCGTCCGGTTTCTTCCGGAGGAACAACCGCTTGTCATTGGGATTGTCGGGCACGCCTTCCTTGCCAGCGTAGTTCTCGAACATCTCCTCGATCACATCGCGCGAGATGAAAATCTTTGGGTTGGTTTTGAAATCGATCTCAAACACCTTGAGTTTGTTGATCGATTCGGCGTCCAGCATCTTCGTGGGCAACGGCCCGACATTGACATTGTTTCCATTGTTGGCGTTGTTGCCGTGATTGGGGCCGGGGTCTTGATTGTTGTTGCCATTGTTGGTGTTGTTATTGTTGTTCGCGTCTTCACCAATCTTCAGGATCACCACCCGCCGCAACAATCCCACCTTCTGGTGGTCGGGTGAAATCTTGGTCAGTTCGTTCAGTTCTTTGAGTGCGAGCGTGTAGGCTTTCTGATCAAACAACCAACGAGCGATTTCGTACCGCCCATCCACATCGTCATCATCTACTTTGGCACGGCGTTCCTTGTATTCCTCATCGGTCGTCTTGAGAAACTTGACCGACTTGATGTCCGTCCGCTTGATCTTGGTGTTGATCCCGGAGATCCGAAGGGTGATCGAATCCGCCCCATCGTCGACGACTTCGCCTTTGAGTTGGCGACCGGTGTTCAACGTGACGACGGCTTGCCGTTCCGCCCAAGCCACAGCGGTGACCGTCAATGAAAGGACGAACGCCAGAACAAAGCCGCGCAGATTCAATTGCATGAGGATAGCCTCCGAGGGCATCAGGTGGGCACCGCACGTGTGCGGCTGACGCAGGTTCGATCCCTCCTCCCTGCTCTAAGTATAGGTAGTTTCCTGCTTGGGCGAAAGTTCACCCCACGCCGAGTTTGCAGCGTGAAACGGGGCTGCAGCGACGCCAGAAGGGTTCGGCAGGTTTAGTGTTCCTTAATCCACCATGCCAAGTACCACCGGCTCGCGTGGATTCGATTCCGCCTGGCTGTCCGCCAGCCGGTTCAGCATGAGTCGGGCGACATCGGGCGCGATCTCGGCGGGGATCTGACCGAGGATGATCTGCTGGACAACGCGGTCCTGTTCGCAGAACCAGCCGACGAGTCGGGCGACCAGTTCCTTCTGGGTCATACCGTTGGAGGCGCGGACCGATTCCAGCATCTCTTTGACACCGTCCGCGAGTTCAATGTTGATGTTCTGGCGCGATCGAGAGTGCGACACTGAAAGGCCCTTCCGTGGAGTAGTCCAAACCGTCGGCATCCATGCCTAGATGATATTGTGCGCATTGAGGTCTGATAATGCAACCCTTGTTTGCCAAGAACGGGTGAACTTTCCCGAATGAGCGCAGTTCTTGCGCGACTTGGGACAAACTACCGCCGGCAAACTTTTGGTGTCCGATAAAGCTGTTCGCCGATTTTTCAAAGGAGGTTGTGCTTCAACGTTCAACCCATTCCTTATGAAAGGTCATGCCCATGGGGTTACGAAAGAGCTCACCGCCGCCGTTTGAAATCATGAGTCGAACCTGGAACGACACGGTCGAGCAAGCGGCCGAGGTCGATCTAACTGACCGCCATCGCCGACCGTTATCGATCGCCGCGCCGGATGAAGACGAAACCGAACCCGCGATCGAAATCGAAGTCGAACCACCACCAACAGAACAAACCGAGCCTTCCGCGCCGGACCGTTGGGGCAAGATTGGCTGGCGTGACTGGCTTCGCGATGTGCTGGATCGAGCGCCGCTGGTGTTGCGAATCCCGCGCGGGTATGTGCTGATCGGTGTGGCCTTGCTGGCGGGGTTCATCGGCTTCGTGTATTGGATCGGCCATGACCGGGGCACGCGGACTGATCCACCGGCAGCGCCCGCCCAACCGGCCGATGCGAACCTGGCCGCCCTCTCCAACGTGTTGCCGGGTCGGCAGAATCCAACCCACCCAGGCGCGCCTGTCGGTGACGCCAATCAGGGCAATCCCACCCAGAACGGCCGAGCATCGACCGTTGACACTGGTTCCGAACCCGGCCAATCCGGCAGCGCTGCAGCCCAGCCCCGGCCGAAAATGGTCCGCGGCACAGCCGATCCGCGCGAGGCTGACAAGCGGTATTTCGTGCTGGCGGCCTATTCCGTGAACAAAGAGGAGTACATGACCCCGCTCCTGGAATATTTGTGGTCGCAGGGAGTTGAAGCCGGGGCATTTAACAGCCATAATAGCGGGCTCTACGAAGTGATCGCCCTTCAGGGATTTGCGAAGGCCGATCTGGACTCCAAGGCCCGCCGGGATTACGAATCGCTCCTGCGGCGCATTGGGAAAAAATGGAAACAGCAGGCCACGGGCAACAACGATCTGGGCGGCATGTACCCCCGCCGGTTCGATGGAACCCCTGCCCGCAAAAGCATCACGAAAGCGAATTGAGCCATGAGCATTGATCGAAGCCTGAAAGTCGGCGGCGGCATGACCAAGCACCGCAACGTGTTGACCCGCACGGAGCGCATCGCCAAGTTGGTGGAGCGCGACAAGTTCAGCATGGACGACGGCGATCCTCTTGGCATTCCGAAGGTGGGCAACCGCAAGGTTGTCGCCGGCAAGAGTTCCAAGAAGGCGAAGAAGGACGAAGAAGAAGCGACACCCGAAGCGGAGGCGTAATGCCGCCGCGCAATTGGCAACTAAATTCCACGAGCAGGCCCCTGCGGCCTGCTTTTTTTATGGACGCGCTGCATCCCAAACCAACTCGGTAGAATCTCACTCACCATGTTCGACGCCAACCGATTCATTCACGAACGCGCCGCTGCGCTGGATGTGTCCGGCATTCGTCGCGTCTTTGACCTCGCCGCGAAACTGTCCGACCCAGTGAACCTGTCCATCGGCCAGCCCGACTTCGATGTCCCGCAGCCGATCAAGGATGAAGCCATCGCCGCCATTCAAAGCGGGAAGAATCGTTACACCGTTACGCAAGGCACCCGCGAACTGAAAGAGCGCGTGCAACAGCAGATCACTGGCGAATTCCCCGATTGGCAGTTCGAGCCCGATGGCTCCAACACGCTCATCACCTCAGGTGTGTCCGGTGGACTGTTGCTGGCACTGATGGCGACGGTGGGCCAAGGCGATGAAGTGCTGATCCCTGACCCCTACTTTGTCATGTACCGGCACCTGGTGGAAATGCTCGGCGCCAAAGCAGTGTTGGTGCACACTTACCCCGATTTTCAGTTGACGGTTGAACGGGTGGAACCGCTCATCACCGAACGAAGCAAAGTCTTGTTGTTCAGTTCCCCCTCCAACCCCACGGGCGTGGTGTTGGACACGGACCAGTGCAAGGCGCTGGTTGAACTGGCGGACCGGCGCAACCTGTTGATCATCAGCGACGAAATCTACGACGAGTTCTGCTACGAGAAAGTCGCGGTCGGCGAAGGGATGAAACCTCGCTGTCCTTCACCGGCGACGTTCAGTGATCGCCTGTTGTTGTTGCGGGGATTTTCCAAAACCTACGGTATGACCGGCTGGCGCCTGGGCTTCGCTGCGGGACCGGCACCGCTCATCGAGCAGATGACCAAAATCCAGCAATACACCTTCGTGTGTGCACCTTCCATGGTGCAGTTTGCCGGCATCGCGGCGCTGGACGTGGACATGAGCGGCCACGTGACGGCCTACCACAAGAAGCGGGACCACGTGCTCGAAAAACTGGGCGGCGTATTCGACATCGCCGAGCCTGGCGGCGCGTTTTATGTTTTTCCACGCGTGCCCGAATCGCTCCAACTCACCGGCACCCAGTTTGTCGAACGCGCAATCGAACGGGGCCTGCTGATCATCCCCGGCTCGGTGTTCAGTTCACGAGATACCCACTTTCGCATCAGCTACGCCTGCAACGACCGGATGCTGGACCGCGGACTAACCATCCTGCTCGAACTGGCAAACGGCTGACACTGATCGACCCACCTCAAACTTTGCTTATGACAAGACGAGGGCACGAGCCATTGTCATTGCCTTGCCCATCGCCGACCTGACCGCCACGCTTCTGATTGCTAGAATAGGTGTGTCACCTCACGTGACTTTCGAGGTTAGATATGTTGATTCGCGATCTTGATCAGGTTGAATCGCAGGAGATGACCATGCCCGGCGCGGAGAAGGTCACCATGCGATTGATGGTGGGCCGCGAGGACGGCGCCCCGCATTTTGCCATGCGATGCTTTGACGTTGAACCGGGCGGTTGCACACCCTTGCACCAACACAACTACGAACACGAAATCCTGATCATGGAAGGCGAAGGCAAAGTCGCACAAGACACCGGTGACGGCGAGGTGGAATTTCAACCCATCAAGGCCGGCGACGTGTTGTTCGTGCGAGCCAATGAACTCCATCAGTTTCGAAATGACAGCGACGCGAATTTGCGTTTCATGTGCATGGTCCCGACGCAGTTTGATTGCGGCGGCGGAAATCTGTCGGATACGCCCGGCTCCTGAAATCAAAGGAACGGGCGTCGTGCAGCCGAATGGGATTGAGAGACTACTCGGCTGTTGACAACATCATCTCTCCGATGCAGGGAGGTCGTCCGTGAACCAGACCCAACCCAATCCAAATGCTGCTTCCAACCCTGGGCAGGCCCAACAAGGCAACAGCGATGTGTGGCTCATCATGCTGCATCTGATCATGCTGGTCGCCAGCGGGTTCATGATCGTGCAGGGCGCCATGATTTTCCGGGCGTCGGAATTCTGGTCCGGTGAACTGCTCGGCCTCGGCATCCTCGGCGCAATCGTCACCGCGGCGTCATATACCATCGCCACCTCATCGGGGTCCAAGCCGGCAGCAGGTACAGACGCGCAAACCGACCGCCTGCTGGCTGTGATCGCCGACCGGCTTTTGATCAGCGACACCGCCAAGCGCATTCTCTACCGCGAACGCGATCGCGAAGCCCTGCGTAAAGCGATTCGCGAGGATCTTGACAACCGCGACTACGAAGCAGCCCTCGTCTTGGTGAACCAGATGTCCGAGGTGTACGGCTACCGTATCGAGGCCGAGGGCTTCCGTTCCGAAATCGAACACGCCCGCGAAACCGAAGTGCAGGAACGCATCGCCGAATCGATCCGCAACATCGATCACATGATCCAGCGGCACGAGTTCGACAAGGCCCTGCGTGAAGCGAAGATGGTTTCGCGCGTGTTTGAAGATCACGACGAAGTCAAAGACCTGCGCAAGCACGTGCTCGACGCCCGCGAACGACACAAGCACGAGTTGGAACGCAAATTCCTCGCTGCGGCGGAACGGGACGACATCGAAGTCGCCATGGAACTGCTCAAGGAAATGGACAAGTACCTGACCGAAGCGGAAGCAGCCCCCTTCCAGGAAACGGCGCGCGGCGTCATCGGCAAAAAACGTTCCAACCTGGGCGTGCAATTCAAACTCGCCGTGCATGACAAAGACTGGACGCAAGCCGTCCGCGTCGGCGAACAGATCATCCGCGAATTCCCCAACAGCAAAATGGCCGTCGAAGTCCGCGGCATGCTCGACGTGTTAAGACAACGCGCGGCGGGACAGATGGCGGTGCAGCCGACGTGATGTTGCAAAGGCGCAACCAGAAACCGCATCAAGTTCAAACAATCCTTGTCGGCATCGACTTCATCCAATTCACCACAAACCGCTCCTGCTCTGGACACCCCTGCCAGAACGCATTCGATAACGTGCCGGGATCGTTGAGCATGTTGGGGTTGCAATCCGCGAAGGCGGCGAAGTGTTCGTGCGCGCTTGGATGACTGGATGCAGCCCATGATTCCAGAAACGGAAACAGATCAACGCCCGTGTTTCCGATCGCACAAAGCACGTCGTCCGTCACATCACCGATCCCATCCGTCATTGGGCTGGTTATCGCAGACTCCCAAAACACAATCAAGAACTCGTTGACGACTTCCTGTTCAACCTCAGGCCAACGTGTCCACTGTGCGTACGGCAACTTGCCAAAAAGGACTTCAATCGAGTCGAAAGATTCTGGTGATTCCAATGCCAACTCGAAGAGGCGCGGCAGAAAGTGTTTGAAATGACTGACATTGCCCCACGTGGTCAACGCACTGAACGCGAAACCATTCAGATCGCGCACCGTTAGTCGATTGAGCGGGCCGCGGAATCGCTCCATCTCATCATCCGTTAGCTCCGCCAAATCGCAAATGCGAAATGAATCCGTCAGCCGGTAGTCTTCGAACACTTCGTACAGCCTATTCACAACAGGATGCTGCATGATTCAAACTCATGTCGTTCGTCAACCAAACAGCGCCTTGATCGGTTTTCCGCCATCCGTGATCGGCACCGGCCGGTCGTTTGGGTCGAACAGATCCTTGGTCGGCTTGATCCCCATCGCGGCGTAGATGGTGGCGTGCCAATCGGCGACCGAGACCGGCGTGTTCACGATCTTCTTCGATAGTTCATCCGTTTTACCGATGACCTGCCCCGTCTTCAATCCGCCGCCGGCGATGACCGTGCTGAACGCCGTCGATTGATGCCCTCGCCCGCCGCCGCCGTCGAAGCCGGCCGGCCTTCCAAATTCGCTGGAGATGCAGATGATCGTTTTGTCGAGCAGTTTGTGTTTTTCCAGATCGGTCATGAGCGTGGCGAACGCGCGGTCGAGTTCCTGGATCAACACGTGTTGTTTGAGTTGCCCGTCGTTGTGCGTGTCCCAGCCGGTGCCGTTGATGAAATTCTGGTTTTGCACGACCTCAATGAATCGCACGCCGCGTTGAATGAGTCGGCGGGAAAGCAGGCACCGTTGGCCGAACTCGCCGCCGTACGCTTCGCGAAGTGATTTGGGTTCCTGATTCAGATCGAAAGCGCTCATGAATTCGGGGCCGGCCAGGCGATACGCGTTCTCGGCGATTGCCGTGTAGTCTTCGACCTTCTTGTCACCGGCATGTTTGGCGAGGTAGGCTTCGCGCATCTTTCGCAGCATCGCTTCGCGGCGGTTTTGCCGCGCCTGACTGATGCCCGGCGGCGGCTTCAAACCGGCTGGGCCGTGCTTCGTTTCAAGCAGGTAGATGTAGCTGTGCTTGGCACCGAGGAAGCCGGGGCCGCGGGTGAGGTTGGGGTAACCCATCAGGATATATGCCGGTACGTTTTCGCCGCCCGGTCCGCGCTGGTGGGCGATGACGGAACCGACGGACGGATACACAATTGTGCCGCTGGTGGGCCGACCGGTATGCATGCGGTTAACGGCCGCGGCGTGTTCATCGATCACGTTGTGGTTAACCGTTCGCACGATCGCGGCTCGGTCCAACACCCTGGCGGTCATGGACAAATGTTCACAAACCTTGGCGCCTTTGACGGCGGTGTCGATCGCCGGATAGTAGGAACCGGGCACACGTTTTTTGGCGTCGCCCATGCGCTTGGGATCAAACGTATCGATCTGCGCCATACCGCCGCCAAGCCAGATGAAGATGCAATGCTCGGCTTTGCCGCGCGGGAAGGACGGTTGCTTCTTCGCGAACAACGACGTGCCCGCGCCGCCTGCACACGCCGCCGCAACACCGGCCGCCAACACCTCTCGCCGATTGAATTGTTTCCGTTGCATTGTTTCGTTTCCACGTCGCCTGTTACGGCACAAACAAAAACTCCGGCGAGTTGATCAACGCCCAGACCATGTCTTCCATGCGTTGTCGCCAAGCGGTGTCCAGCCGTTCGGTGGGCGGGTCGCCCTGCCGCGCGGCTTGTTCCATTTCGTATTTGATGCGTGTCGCTTCCGCGTTGAGATGGTTCGACCACGATACCGCAGACCGGAACACCTTTCGCCGCACCACCTTCGCATCCGGATTGACGCGATGCACAAAGCCGTCTCGGAGCAATCCTACGAACATCTTGTGTTCTACTTTCGATGGTGGTCGCGATAACACTTGAAGGAACACACCGTCAATCATGGTGTCGAGATCAACGTCACTCAGCGCAATGGCCGTGAACGCGCTGTCGTCGGACAACTGTGTCGCGCGGTGCCCGACCAGGCCGTTAGCGATGACCAGCGGCTGCAACACGGTGGGTGTCTGATCGCGTGTGGTCAGTGGATCCTGCCGTGTTTCCCGCCACCCGAACTGCATAAGCAGGTCAACGTAGCCCTGCGCCATCGGCAGCGCCAGCGCCGGTCGATCACGTTCGTTGGCCATGCTGGTGAAATACCACGCACGGCGCGGCGAACCCAGGTTGATGAACGTGTCAATCGACTTGCGACCTTCCGGGTCAAACGTAAGTTGCTCGGAAAGAAACGCCTTACCGGAGACGGTAAGCATGGAGTCGACCAGTTGCTCGGCCGACATGCGGCGCCGAGTCTGCGAGGCAAATGTTCGATTGGTAGGCTTGCGCACCGCCCCCGAATCCGCGCCGACCTCACGCTGATACGCGTGCGAATTCAAAACCAATCGCGCGATGTGTTGCAAGTCGTAGCCGTTCGACGTCAACTCGTCGGCCAATGCATGTAGCAAATGCGGATGCGACGCGGTGGTGGCCGACCAGTCGTCGACCGGATCAACAATGCCCTGCCCCATTAGCCGCTTCCACAGGCGATTGACGATGACTTGCGCAAACCGCTCATTGTGCGGTGAAGTCAAAATGGCGGCGAACCGCTCGCGCGGATCCTTCGAGTTCCGCACTACGCCTTCGGGCACCTTGGCCGGCGCAAGTTGATCAAACGGCCAGTTGGGTTGGATCACTTCACCCGGTTTGAGCGTGATGTCAATGATCAGTTGCCGCGCTTCCTCAGCGGAAACAGGCACGACGCTGGTCTTGGGCACTTGAACCGGTTTGCGATCGAGCATGGCGGCGAGGTTGAACAGGTCACGCTGCGCGAACGGGTGGTGCGGCGCATCGTGGCACCGAGCGCATTTCATCTCGACGCCAAGAAACGCCTGCCCAATCACGTGGGCTTTCGCCGCCATGGGTAGATCGTTCTGCGTCGCCATGGCAAACCCGGCCGGCCCGCCGCCGTACCGGCTGCCTTCCATCATGATCAATTCAGTGACGAATCGATCCATCGGCTTGTTGTCGAGAAAACTCTCGTGAATCCACCAGCGGAACGGGCCGGTGTTGTTCAGTTTGGGTTTGAGGATGCCGGGGTTCTCCGCGAGGACATCCTGCCAATAGCCGACCCAGTGATCCGCCCAACCCGGATTGCTAAGCAGTTGATCGATCAGGCGGGCGCGTTTGTTCGATTGCGCACTCGCGACGAATCGGCGCACCTCATCCTGCGTGGGCACGCGACCAATCGTGTCGAGATACACCCGCCGAACGAAGGTGTGGTCATCCACAAGCCTCGCGGGTTGAAGGTTTCGTTCAACCAGTCGAGCGTTGATGAATCGGTCTATCACATTGGCGGCAGGCAGTTTGGCAGTTGAGGGCGCGGGTGACCGTTCCTTCCTACTGACAATCTGTTTCGCCAAAGTGTGGCGGCGTTTCCAGTACGCGGCTTCCGCTTCGCCCTGCCTGGTGCGGTGGACCGCGTTCAACTTTTGCAGGAGTCGGTATTCGCGTTCGACATATTGCAACCACGCCAGTTCCGTGTAAGGCACGCTGGCTTTTGCGGAGAGCGCGGGCGAGAGCAGGCGCATCGGCTCATCCTCGCGACCGACCGCCACCGCGAACTCACCCAACTCCGCACGTAAACCCTTGCCACCGACGATCGTTTCGACTTGGAACACATGTTCGCCGGGCGTCAGACTTAACTTGATGTAGGACTCCTGATCACCCGCCGACAACGGCAACAACCCCGGCTCACGGGCGGCGGCGAGTTGGGGAACTTTTTCGTGGGCGCTGCCGTTGCGATTCAGGAACGGCGTGGACGTGACCTGCTTGCCATTGATAAACAAACGTGCTGCGTTGCGTGCCCGCAAAAGCAGGCGATACTTGCCGCCGTCCAATTCCACCTTCATCGCCGCACGCACCATGAACGGATTGGTGCGGTCGGCAATTAAACCCTTGCTGTCATACTTGCGCGGCAAGGCGGACAGACCGACGGCGTCGGGTTGATAACTCATCGTCGTTCGGCCCTGCATACCGGACCAGGATCGATCGGAAGGAATCGCTTCGATGATGTCAACGCGCACTTGTTTCGCCGGCACATCTTTCGCCGTCAACAACTCATGCTTCGGCGGCGCGACTTTGGGGCCCACGTAGCGATAGCGGCCGCCGATTCGCTTGACGTCCAGCGCGCGGCGGTGAATCGCCACTTCATCGATCAATCCCCGAAACGAACTGCCCGTGCTGCCGCCCAAGGATGATCCGATCCAAAGTTCATCGTTGTCGACGATCGGCGGCGCATTGGTTTTGCCGCCCATGTCCCACACGCCCTTGACCGGCTTGCCGTCAATGAAGCCGCGCACCGAATCACCCTTGCCAAAGGTGTACGTCACGGCGATGTGATGCCAACCGCTGCGCGGCGCAATGCGCGGTTCGCTCGTCCAACGGTGCCAGTTGCTTTCAACCGTCTTCCCATCCCGCTGGTGTTGCCGGCTGCGGAATAGAAAACTAATGCCTGTTGAACCATTCACGCCGCGCAATCGCAAGGCGTAGTTCTGATTGTTTGCATCGAACCCCTTGTTGAGCGTGCGTCCCTTGCCAACCACGTAAACCTGTTGACCATCACTGACAGCAGCGGTCAGATTGACCCAGGCTTCGAGCGTGATCGTGTCGCCCAGATCAAAATCAAGCACGCTCTTGTCGCCCGGGTCTTTCACGACGACGCGCGCGCCGGGGGCGCCGATTTTGAATGCCTGATTCGATTTGCTGAAATCGGGATAATTCGGCGACGTCGGCCCTGGCTTACCGAACTGCACAGAGCCAACCGACTTACATTCCAGACGGATAGGCTCGCCACCGGTTTGCGGGAAAACCAAACTGTCAGCACGCGCGTCCGTGCGGTCAAACGACCACCACGCCACCGGTGTGTCCGCAGCCATCGCATTGCTGAACGACGGAGCGCCGTCGCTGTGCTGATGCAACAAAGACACGGCCAACACAAGGCAGAAAGTGGAAACGAATGGTCGGTTCAGCATTCAACATGCTCCACGTGGCTTGACATCCCGTCTTCATCGAAGTCCCTCGGTATTGATCGGCGGCCTGTCGCAATGACCTGCACCTGACCTGCCCATTGTATCCGAGTTTCAGCCGCGAATATCCATGCATCGTTTCGGACATGCTTCTTCTTCATTAAGGGTATTAGCATCGCAAAGCTGGTATGCATCTGTTCCAAGCAAAAACCGCGACCCTGGATGAGATCGCGGTTTCGTGTGTTTGAGTTGTTGATGCGGAATGATCAGTCGCGGGGCACGTTCGGTCGCGGAGCCGACTGCACGTGCGGAACACTCGTCCGCGTGAACTTGCCGTTCAACACGCCGTTGAGCATGTTGGCGTCAGTCTGGTCATAGACCGAGGCAGCCGCGGCGGCGGCGCGAAGTTTTTGCATCTGAGCCACGGCTTGTTGCCGAAGCACGGCATCGAGATCCGCGCCCGTGCTGTTGGCGATATCGACGGCAGATTGGCGGTGACCTTGTCCAATCGTTTCGCGCGTCGGTCCACTGACTTCCACGTTCGGGCTGTCCCGTTGCTCTCGGGTCAGGTCGAGCGCCATGCGGAACCCGCCACCGTGACCGTAAAGAATGCGGGCGTCCGCCACATCCCGTTGGATGCGATCGGCCAGCAGGATGACATTTGCATCGGCGATGTAACCGTTAGCCAAAGCCGGAGCGGCAAAACGCGCCGCACCGCTTTCGATCAGTGATACTTTG
>JANQKH010000345.1 GCA_028281215.1 Phycisphaeraceae bacterium
GTCGCTTTCTTGAAAGGCTGCTTACCCGCCGTATTTCCGATATGAAGGAAAACACCTGCCGATACAGCCTGATCTGCAATGAACAGGGCGGCACGCGCGATGATGTGATCGTCTATCGCTTTTCAGGCCACTGGTTGCTGGTGGTTAATGCCTCAAATCGCGAAAAGATTCTCGATCACATGCAAACAGTCAGTGATGGATTCGACAAAATCAAAATTGCGGATCAAACCGCGTCGACGGCCATGATTGCCGTGCAAGGTCCGCGCGTCATCGATCAGATCGCCCGGTTCTCTAATGAAGTACCGGCGCTCAAGCGTTACAGTTTTTGTGAAAAGAATCTACTGGTGGTCAAACTGATCATCAGTCGAACGGGATACACCGGGGAAGACGGGGTGGAAGTCATCATGCCGGCGCGGATGACGGACATGATCGTCAAAACGATGTTGAAACAGGGCGGTGACGAAGCGCAGGAGGTGTTGAAGCCGGCGGGGCTCGGCGCACGCGACTCGCTCCGTCTCGAAGCAGGCATGGCGTTGTATGGTCACGAGTTGGATGAGCACATCGATCCGCTCACCGCCGGTCTGAACTTCGCCGTCAGTCTCGACAAGGGCGAAACCGACGCCGATCGTGCAGCCGACATTCCGGGCTTCATTGGTCAGAACGCACTCAAGCAACTGACTGAAAAAGGGCTGCCACGCAAGCTGGTGGGACTAAAACTGGACGGCAAACGAACCGCAAGACAGGGGATGGATGTTCGTCGTGGTGATCAAGTGGTAGGAAGTGTGACCAGCGGATGTGTTTCACCGACACTTGGTTACCCCATTGCCATGGCGTTTGTGGATTCTGCGTGTGAAGTGGGAGAATCGCTTTCTATCGCCATCGGATCGCGATTGACCGAGGCGGAGATTGTGCCGCTGCCGTTCTACAAGCGATCGTGAATGATTAAGGCTATCGTTTCCGCGGCGCGGTATCGATGCGGCCGTAGCCCATTTCTTCGGCGTCACTCAATACGCCGTCGGCGTTGGCGTCAAACGGATATTTCCGCGGCCAGCGCGGCTCGCCCAGTGCCCAATCCACAAATGCCCGATCGATACTCCGTGATGTGTCAAGCTGTGCAAAGACTTCCGAGGAATCGGGTCGGGCATGTACGTCATGAGACGTTGTGAACATGACTGCAAACGCGAATACGCAGACTGCCCATCGCATCATGGCCGATACTCCTCGTGGGCGGTATGCACACCCACTTGCAGTTATCGGCATGTTGTTAGATCAACATGAGATGAAAACATCAATCTCGAACATGAAGGCCATAGGTACTGGGATGGAATTCATGTCAGTTTCGCCGCGATTTCGCTCAAGGTGAGATTGGAATCCACATTGACATCCACTGTCAAGCCGGTTTTGCTGTTGGTATCTCGGGTCAAATTCGCTTGGGCGCCTTGGTAGATATCAGTCAGCACCTGTTCGACGTCGCTGCGTACTTGATCGAGCGACGCATCGTTGTTTGCCAAATGCAGGTAATCATCAAAGCGAATCAGCAACTGATTCGGCGTGAATCGAACCTTGCCCTCCAACGCCTTTTCGTTTTCAAGCAGCGATGCGGCGCGAACGGCAAGAGCAAGGGCTCGGCGGATTCGATCGGCTGAACTGCCAATAGCTTTTCGTTTGTTCGCGTATACCACACCCGGCTGGGCGTTGCCGGTGCGCACCGCCCCGACGTCAAAAGAAAAATGACCTTCATGGGCGATCAGCATCACGCCCGGGCCTTCGGGCACATGCGCGTAGTCGGCCACGTCCACCAGCAGGACGTCGGCGATGGCATTCGTTTGAATCCAGCGGTGAAAGATCGGAATCAACTCGTGCAGTTCAAAGTCGGCACGCTCTGCAAACAGCTTGATGGTGGTGTGTTGGAGGTCCATCGGAAAACGGGAGCCTTTGAGTCGGGTGGTGAAGGAAGGATTGTGTGTGATGGCGTGTTCGGGTCAGCCGACGGATACCGCCGCCATGCGGGTGTCGCAGGCGTGCGCGGCTTCGATGAAGAGTTGTGCTTCCTCGATCAGCAGTCGCGCCGTGTCGAGGTTGGTCTGTCCGTTCGATTGCGTGGCCCGCTCATGTCGAGCAAAGAGATACTGCGCAAACTTGCCTTTGGCGTATTTGTCAAAGAACAGTTCCGTGTCATAAAACCGCTTGCGAAATTCGCCGACGACGGTGTCGGGGTCTTCAGGCACATCGTGCCATTGCTTTTTGATCAGGCCGCGGGCGGCAATGAGCATCGCGTTGTAGGCGCGCTGGTCCGCCTGATCGAACTGCTCGTCGTCCAGCGCGAGTTGTGCTTCAAACACTTCGCGCTCGGCGTTGGCCAAATCGAAATCGACCTGCGAGACCACCTCGCCGGCACATTCGCCGATGCCCATGTCGCCGATGGTGAACTCGCGAGCATCCGACCAGTCGACATAAAACGACGGGTCTTCATCGTGCGACGGCGCCGCCATCAAGGGCTCAAGTTTTGTCCGCGCCGCCTTCTTGCCGACGCGTTTGACAAAGTCTTGGAAACTCTCGGCGCCCTGTCGCTCGGCCACGTACCAGTCGGTGATCAGATCCACTGTTTCGGGGATACGTTTCGACGGGACAGCACCGATCGCAAGGCCGTACGAGCCGCCGTTGTCTTCCCATTTGCCGCCGAGAACCACCTGAAAGTGCGGCACGGTGTAGCCGCCGATGTTGCGGCTGTTGCCATAGAAGCCCAAGTCCGCGACGTGGTGTTGTCCGCAGGAATTGAAGCAACCGCTGATCTTGATGTGCAGGTTCTTCACGGCGTCGTCAAGTGAGGCGTTCTTCGCCGCCAGTCGGGTGCGCAGTTCAGCCGCCAGTCCGCGCGACGATGCGATGCCGAGTTTGCACGTGTCGGTGCCGGGGCAAGCCGTGATGTCGACGATGGTGCCTGCGCCGGGTTCGCTTAAACCGATCGCATCCAGTTCTTTATACAGATCAACCAAGTCGGCTTCACTCACCCAGCGCATGACCATGTTCTGCTCGACAGTGGTGCGCAGGTGTTCGCCGCAATACTTGCGTGTGATGTCCGCCAACTCGCGGGCCTGATGCGAAGTCAGATCACCCAAGGGCAGGGCGATGGTCACGGTCGCGTAGCCTTGTTGCCGTTGCTGGTAGACGTTGGTGGCAGCCCACGCCTCGAATCCTTCCGGTCTGGCAGCGCCGTTCAGCGATGCGCCGTCTTTCAACGCCGTCTCGCTGTAGGCATCAACGTCTTTCAACCACGTGTGCCATGCCTCGTCGTGCGGAATGATTTTTCGTTCTTCCTCCACCAGCCGTTTGAATTCATCGATGCCGAGTTTGGCGACGAGGAATTTGATGCGGGCGCGGTTGCGGTTGGCTTTTTCACCCAGCCGGGCGAAGACGCGGCAGATCGCCAGCGCAACCGGCATCATTTCGTCCACCGGCATGAATTCGTATAACAACTTCGCCTGATGCGGTACAGCGCCAAGGCCGCCGCCGACATAGGTTTCAAAGCCGCACACCTGGTTACCGTCCACCTCGCGGACACGGGCGATGTAACCCAAGTCGTGCATGGTGGTCAGTCCGCAGCCGTTGCCGGCGCAGCCGGAAAACGCGACCTTGAACTTTCGGCCGAAGTCCTGGCAATCGGGGTGACCGAGCAGGAAGTACGCCAGCGCCTTCGAGTATGGCGTGACGTCAAACGTCTCCTCGCGGCAGACGCCGGCGATCGGGCAGCAGGTCACGTTTCGCACACTGTTACCGCATGCTTCACGCGTGGTGATATCCACAGACGCCAGCCGGCGCATCAGGTCGGGTGTGTCGTCGATGTGAATGTAATGAAGCTGAAAATCCTGCCGCGTAGTGACATGCAGGATGGAATCGGAATACTCGTCCGCCACCTCCGCAAGCAGATCGAGTTGCTCCGGGGTGACGCCGCCGAATGGAATTTTGATGCGCATCATGCCCGGCGCATCCCAGACGGTTTCCGGGCCTTTGGTCAGGCCGTCAGACGGGAAGGCCAGTTCGCGTTCCGCCAGACCGTCATGCCGCTGGCCGTTGTCGTACCGTTGACCGTAGGCCCCGCGCCGGAGGCGAGTCTCGGCGAAGATCTTTTCGTCGAGCTTGCCGTCACGGCGAAGTTGAATCTGCTGCTCAAAAACGTCGATTTCCCGCGCCAATTCGGGAGGCATGACGTCTGCTAATCGCTGTTTCCATCCGTCGGACATAGCCGATATCCTTTGTTTTCTGGCCCGGAAGCCGTGAACCAGCATGATAGCGGTCTGATGATTTCTTTTCCCGTCGGGTCACAATTCCCCATGCGAATCCTTGCCCTGAACGCATATCACGGCGGCTCCCATCGAGCGTTTCTCGATGGCTGGGTCAACGCAAGTCGCCACGAATGGACGGTGCTAACCCTGCCGCCGCATCACTGGAAATGGCGGATGCGGCACGCAGCGATTACCTTCGGCCGACAGATCAGTGACCGGTCCCGAGACCAAACGTGGGACATTCTGTTGTGTACCGACATGATGAATCTTGCGGAACTGTTCGCGTTCGTACCCGCCTCTGTGCGGGCACTTCCGAAAGTGATTTACTTTCATGAGAACCAGTTGACGTATCCGGACGACTTCGCCGGCGAGCGCGATCTGCACTTTGCATTCACGCATTTCACCTCCGCGCTCGCCGCCGATC
>JANQKH010000349.1 GCA_028281215.1 Phycisphaeraceae bacterium
GGCTCGTTTTGTTCCGCGGTCTTCAACGCCTGCCGCGCCTCCTTCAGCAGTTTGATCACCTTTTCCGCGCGCACGTACGGATCGGCCTCGGCCAACATCTCGTAACGTTGCTCCACATCGCAGACGTGCATAGCCGTGATGTCGATCAGGGAGAGCGTAGATGATTCGCACGAAAGCCACGATGACAACGCTGACACCGGCGCCCATTGCTGAAGGTGTGCATCGGTCAGCAATGCGTGAAGACACTGCCGTTGATCCGCCAAGTCGATCTCCATCACGTCGTTCTGTTCGGTCGGATCGACCTGAACAAGTCGATACGGATCGTGTTCGATTTCGCGCATAATCTTCGCGCGTGCGACGCCGCGCAGAGAGAGATTAAATCGCCCATCCGGCAACTGTTCGTAGGCTGACACCGTACCGACGCCCACGTGGGACCGAATTGCCGGTTTGCCTTCATACTCCTCGCGCCAGTCGTCACCTTCGAACAGCGCCATCGCAATGAGTTGATGTTTTGCTTCCAGCGCATCGTTGGTCATCGCGCGGTAGCGATACTCAAAAATATGCAGCGGAATCGTGACATGCGGCAACAACACACAGCCGGGCAGTGGAAACACGGGAATCGGTAGGCTGTAATCAATCTGGATGGCGTCCGACACGTGGGCATTCTAGGCACCGTGCACCGATTGATCCCGTAGAACGGTAACGCAAGGAACGCCTGAGGTTTCCTAGGATAACCACACTCTATTTGCCGCAGCTCCGCCGGGGGACGGATGATGCAAGTCTCCGGGCAGATCCCGGGTCTACTAAATCGAATCCCAGTGTGATGTGATTCGATACCACGCAACCCATCACCCTCCATTGCGTTCACCGAACGACGGGCTATTCTGTGTCCCCGCTTGAATCAGGTAGACACCATGCGAATCCTACTGACGACGACGTCTTATCAAGACACGCCCGGCAAGCATCACGACATGCTCACTGCTTCCGGCCATGAGATCATCCGGCAGCGCGGTCCCCTGCCCGAAGAAAGAACGCTCCAACTCGTGCAAACCGACGGCGGCGTGGACGCCATCCTGCACGGCGACGATGCGATTACCCGCAAGGTTATCGAAGCCGCGCTGCCGCGGCTGAAATGCCTGAGCAAGTACGGCATCGGTCTCGATTCGGTCGACGTGCAAGCCGCCACCGATCTGAAAGTACCTGTGTTTTTCACGCCTGGCGTGAATCACACCACTGTCGCCGAGCACACCTTCGGTCTGTTGATTTCACTTGCCAAACATTTTGAATCGCACATCCAATCCGTGCGCGGCGGACAGTGGAAACGCACCACCGGCAGTGAACTAGCGGGCAAGACCATCGGCATCATGGGGCTCGGCCGCATCGGCAAAGAAGTAGCCAAGCGCGCGATTGCCTTTGATATGACGCCCATTGCTTATGACGTTTATTGGGATGAAGACTTCGCCCGCGAACATGGTGTCACCCGTTGTTGGACGACCGACGAGCTGATCACAAAAGCCGACGTCATTTCATTGCACATGAACCTGACCGAGGAGAACCATCACTTTGTGAACACCGACACAATTGCGAACATGAAAGACGGCGTATTCATCATCAATTGCGCGCGTGGCGGCCTGATTCATGAAGCCGACGTCGCCGCGGCATGTAAAAGCGGGAAGATCGGCGGCTACGGCACCGATGTGTTGGAGCACGAACCGATTCAGACGCCGCATGTGTTTCAGGACGTGCCAAATATCATCGTCACCCCGCACATCGGCAGCCGCACATTTGAAAGCGTCGAACGCCAAGCAGTGATGGCGACGGAAAACACCCTGCGATTCCTCGCCGACGACAAACCTTTGGCGCAGGCGAATTCGTTTTGAATGCTATGAGTGGCACGCGTTTCTTTGGTCATCGGGTATTGTCGACGCCTCACCGATTTGAATCCGCACCCGTCAAACAGTAAAACACCCCTCCACTTGAACGCCGCAGGGGAACCCGCTGACGGCGTTCCAATACGCTCCCAAAGGAAACGTCATGCCAGAATCGAATGCTGATATCGGTCTAATCGGCCTAGCGGTCATGGGCCAGAACCTGGTGCTGAACATCGCTGATCACGGCTTCCACATTGCTGTCTACAACCGCACCACCGAGACGATGACGCAATGGATCGACAAGATTCAAAAGGAAGAGCCCTGCGCGAACAACGTGTCCGGCCACGCGGAACTGAAAGACTTTGTCGCTGCGATTAAGCGGCCGCGCAAGATCATCATCCTCGTGAAATCGACCGCCGCGTCGGGCCATGACCGCGATGCGGTTGATAAAGTGATCGACGGCCTGCTGCCCCTGCTGGATCCGGAGGACATCATTATCGACGGTGGCAACTCAATGTGGGAAGCTACGATTCGCCGTGAAAAAGAACTGGCAGATAAAGGGTTTCGTTTCGTCGGTTCAGGAGTGTCCGGTGGCGAAGAAGGGGCGCGCTTTGGACCATCATTGATGCCTGGCGGCAAAGCGTCGTCGTGGGAGGAACTGAAGCCGATCTGGGAAGCGATCGCCGCCAAGGTCGACCCGGACACAGGCAAACCACTTGAAGGCGCCGCGCCCGGCAAGCCCATCGAAGGCGGCGTCACCTGTACAACACACATCGGCGCCGACGGCGCAGGTCATTACGTCAAGATGGTGCACAACGGTATCGAGTACGGCGACATGCAACTGATTTGCGAGTCGTACTTTCTCATGAAAACACTGCTCGGCATGCCGGCCAACGAAATCGGCAAAGTGTTTGAACGTTGGAATGAAGGCGATCTCGACAGTTTCCTCATCGAAATTACCGCAGACATCTTGCAACAGAAAGACCCGGGTGGGAATACTGAGTGGCTCGTCGACTCCATCCTCGACACCGCCGGCCAAAAAGGCACCGGCAAATGGACGGCGTCGAATGCGCTGGACCTGGGTGTGCCTGCGGCGTCGATCGCTGAAGCGGTGTTCGCGCGCTGCGTCAGCGCGATCAAGGAACAGCGTGTCGAAGCCGCCGAGGTGCTGACCGGTCCCACGCCGCGCTACGACGGCGACAAGGACGAACTGATCAACGCGATCCACGATGCCTTGTACGCGTCAAAGATCTGTTCCTACGCACAAGGTTTCGCACTCATGGATGAAGCGCAACGCTACTACAACTGGTCGCTAAACTTTGGCGAGATCAGCATGATCTGGCGCGGCGGTTGCATCATCCGGGCACGGTTCCTTCAGAAAATCAAAGAAGCCTTCGACCGCGACGCGAACTTGGCCAACCTGCTGCTCGACCCCTATTTCAACAAGCAGATGCAGCAAGCCGACACCAACTGGCGTCAGGTGGTGTCACTCGCTGCGGTCAACGGCGTGCCCTGCCCACAGATGATGTCGGCGCTGGGGTATTTCGACAGCTACCGCTCGGCCGTGCTGCCGGCAAATCTGTTGCAAGGCCAACGGGACTACTTCGGTGCACACACATTCGAACGCGTCGACCATCCGCGCGGCACAAAATTTCACGTTGATTGGCCGGACAAGAATCGGCCGATGCTCGACGCATGACCCGATGCACACGCCACAAATAGCAATGTGTCCCGGCCCGTGCGCCGATCGAACGATCGCCCTGCCGCCTTCGTATAATAGAGTCAACGAGGCAGGAAGATCATGCGAATACTCATTCTTGCAACGTGCCTGACGGCTGTATTCACCTTGACCGGTTGCGGTGGGGATGCTGGGACGGATGGCGGAAAGGATGCGAAGGCGCAGTCGCCGAACGCGGTATCGCCTTCGGATGACACCGCGTCGCCGACCAAACTGAATCCCTCTGAACTGACACGTGTCCGTCCGACCGACCCCGTTCCCAAAAAACAAAGTGAAGTTGCTCGACTGATCGAACTGGCGGATACCGCCGAGGCACAGGGTGAGTACGCCCACGCTGCAGCTTATCTTCAGGCCGCGATGCCACTGGCGATCTCATTGGAACCGCCATTGCGCGGTACACTGGAAATCGCTGAACCCGGACACACCGGCAGCGCCATCAAACAAGACATGCTTAGCGAGTCGGCCATCATGCTCGTCGCTCGCCAGATCATGCGGCAGAACAACCCTTTCGACGCATCGGAACAGGTCGCACCGGAACATCTTGCCCATGCGATCGCGGCCGGCCTGATCGTTTCTCCGAAAACGACTCACGGCGTACCGCCCTTCACGGTGATCATCGAATGCGACGCCAAACAACTCGAGTGGGATCCGACACGCAACTGGCAACTCGCGCGTGAAGCGGTCGATCGTTCGGTGCAGAACTTCATTCGCCGACAACTCGACAAGCGCGAGAAGATGCTCTTGGAACAACGCATCCAGTTGGAAGCCGACGTCAAAAAACTTGGTATTTTGAAACTCGCCGCCGTTGAGCAGGCTGAGCACTTTGCCAAACGGCACCCCGGCGTGGCGATCGACAATGTGGGTGACGCCCAAAAGGAACTCGATGATTATTACACCATCGCCAAAGACGCGTATGAACGGAACGTCCGAAGCCGGTCTGCCGCGATGGATAGGCACAAGAAACTCGGCGAGGTGATAGCGGACTCGCCTGATGTCGAACAATCAAAATCACTTTCCAAAGAAGCACGCGATCTAAAAACGTTGTTGGCATCCCTTGAAGTGCAGCTTGAATATCACCTGATCGAGTTGCGCCGGCCGAAAACCCATGAAAAAGTCATCGCCGTCCAAAATCAGATCAAAGCCGCCAACGCCCGTCTCAACGGCATGTCGGAGGCTGAAAAGTTTGACGTCAAAACCGTGCCAAATGAGAAGAAGTTAAAACTGAAAGTTGACCGTGCTGAGTTGGCTGAACAAATCGAAACGCTGAAAACCCAGGGCCAAACCATGCGCGACGTGTTGATACGCTACGACACTGTCCGCAAGGATTTCCAGCAATACCGAGAAAAATATCAAGCCATGCAGGCAGACATCGCCGACCAGCAAAGAAAAGAAGATGAAGCCCACGCGCGACTGCGCGAAGTGAACGACCAACTGCGATCACCCACGGCGTCCGCGATTCGCTACATCGCCGCGCCGCCGCAATTCCCATCCTGGACCAAATGGCGCAACCGATTGAACGCGTTGCAACAACAGGCCGGTCAGTTCGGGCAGTTGGAGGGGAGCAACTAGAGCGTGTTCGGAATGTGCGTTGCATTTCGTGATAAATAGCCCTAGGTTCCGTGCGGGGATCGCGCGATTCGTGCCTGGTCATCGTCCGATGATTTTGTAAACCCGGTGATTCTCCCTCGGCAGAGCCGAGGGCTAACGCGGCGGTGCGCCCCCTATGCTGATTTCGACTTCGACTTGCGTCGGCGCAGAAACACAGACGCCACCATGCCCATCACGAATCCTAACAGCAACGTGAAGATCAACATGATTGAACGTGGTGCAGAGATCGTCACGAAGAGAATCTCCGTGCTGACCGTTTCGTTGTTCTGAAAGAACACGATCAACACCAACACGGCTACGATCCCGAATACCACCAGTTTGACTTTGGTCATGAATTCCATGCGTTTACCTCCCACGTAAGGCTATTCTGGATGACATGCCGAGGCAAACGACGGTCACATCGTGTTCTGCTATTCTGTGCGGCTCGCTCCGCCGGGCCAGCGATGATTTGAAGGATCACCGACATGGAATACGTCGTCCCCGTCAACGTGCACAACGACCTCGTCGAAGCGGCCTACCGTAAGCGGGGCTTCACCGAAGACGAAGCCAAACAAGGTGCAAGGTTCTGCGAACTCGCCGCGTGGCACGGCATCAAAACACACAACGCCATCAAAGCACTGCACCTCGACGAACTCTTTGGATCACTGAACAAGACAAACCCCGGCTGCGTGCCCGGTGCGACCATCATTAAGAAACCAAGCAAGTATGAAGCCTGCCAGAAATGGAACGCTAACAAGAAACTCGGGCAGGCCGTCGCGTTTGAAGCGATGGACACCGCGATGGCGCTGGCGGACAAGTACGGCGTCGGCATCGTCAGTGTCGACCAGGCTTTCCATTACCTCTGGGGTGGTGGATACGTTATGGACGCCGCGAAAAAAGGATACATCGCCTACACCAACTGCACGGCTGCGCTCGCGGAAGTCGTCCCCTTCGGAGGAAAGTTTCCCACCCTCGGCACCAACCCGCACTCGTGGGGATTCCCCACCACCGAAGCGATCGGCTACCCGATTGTGATTGATTGGGCGACCAGCGTCGTCGCGATGGGCCGTGTGCAACAGTTCAAACGCGAAGGCAAGGAACTGCCACCCGGCGCAGCCGTTGATCAGAATGGCAACCCCACGACCGACCCCAGCGAAGCGCATGCATTGACCACCTTCGGTGCTCACAAAGGGTATGGCCTCGCGCTGATCAACGAACTGGTCGGCGCCTTGATCGGCGGGTCGTTGCCGACGATTCGATCACGTCCGGACCAGGCTGGAGCCGGTGAAAAGACGACGCCGAACTTCTTCTTTCAGGTAATCCACCCGGACGCGATGAACTGCGGCCACTTCGCCGCGGGCCGCGATCAGGCGACAAATCTCAAAGCCGTCGTGGATGACATCCTCGGCCACGGCAACGCGGTCGAACATGGCGGCGGTTGCATCCTCCCCGGCCGCATTGAACACGATGCCGCGATGCGCAGCGAATCCGCTGGTGGTTTGATTTTCACCGAAGCAGAACTCGGTGAACTGGAACACATCGCACAGGAATGCGGCGCGACCTTCGATCGAAATGCTCTCAAACGCGTGGATTAATCAATCCACAAACACAAACTCATTCGCCAGCAACAATGCCTGGGCGTAGCGGTGCATGCCGCCTGCGGGGTTGGGCTGTTTTTCTTTTTCGAGATACGCTTTGCCTAGGGCACGCTCTTGCGGGGACGGGTCGCGGCTGAAGACGTAGCGATAGAGTTGCGTGATACGGGCATCCGTTCCCTTGGCGCCGCTGGCTTCCATGCGCCGCACGAGGTGGCCGGCCTGTTCGGCGACGAAGGCGGCGTTGAGCATGTAGAGCGTTTGTTGCGGCACGGTGGTCGTCGGGCGGGCGGGGCTGGACGCTTCCGGTAGCGGCATGTCGAACGTGCGAAAGAGACTGGGCAGGTTCTGGCGATCGATGAAACCGTAAATGGTCCGCCGCGTCGGCGATGGGTTGGCCAGCAGGTTCACCGGTCGGCCGCCGATC
>JANQKH010000350.1 GCA_028281215.1 Phycisphaeraceae bacterium
ATTTTGATGTCGCGCCGCGCGAGCGGTACATCGATTCACCCTGCGCGATCGGCCGCATCGCCAAGAGCACGCAGCATGTGCGGCGAATGGTGGTCAGCGCGGAAGCGAGCAAAGATGTGAACGGCCTGCCGTTGACGTTCCGCTGGCGCGTGTTGCGCGGTGACGCCGACCGCATCACCGTAAAAAAACTCAACGATGCCGGTTCGAAGGTCGAACTGCTTGTGCCGTACCACCAGCGCCGGCCGATCATGCCCGGTAGCGCGATGCAATCCAACCGCGTGGACATCGGCGTTTTCGTCGACAACGGGCATCACTATTCCGCGCCGGGCTTTGTTTGTTTCTACTTCCTCGACAATCAGGTTCGCCGGTACGACGAGCAGGGGCGCATTCGCATGGTTGATTACGCCCACCCGGAGGCAGGCAGAAACTACGTCGATCCGCTGATCGATACGAAGAAGAACTGGCGGGATGAATATTTGTACGACGAGGAAGGCAAGTTGGCCGGCTGGAAGCGCATGCGCGGGGAGCAGATGCAGTGGTTCACAGCGGACGGTCGGCTGGTGACCCAAAGCGATGACGCCGGTCGGCCGATAAAATCGGTAGCGGTGCGGTACATCGCCCAACGGCGAAACAACGCGACGCCCCGGCTGGTGCAACAGGTGGTTCCGGATTAAACCGAACAGATTGACCGGTTGGCTCGTACCGAACCAGTGGAGTGGTCGGTGATTCAGGCTATAATGGTGTTGTAATGAACTTGGCGAAAAGCCACATTTCGCGATTGTTGGTGCTGCTGGCGGTGGTCGGCATCTTGGTGTCGCCGTTGACGGCATTAACGTCATCTAGCGTGGTGCTTGGCGAAAAGTTTTGCATGAAGACCATGCAAGTCTGTGAATCCGATCAGCCGGCCGTACCTGTCAAAGTGAAAGCCTGCTGCGCCAAACACCTGGCTGAAACTGCGCCAACCAAATCAACCACACCTGCCGCCGAACACGAATCCGCCCCCGCGCCCTGCGGGGATTCCAGCCATTGCGCTTGTTGCCTGACGGTTTGCGTGAGCCTCTGCGTCACGGAATTGCCACCGCTGAACGCCGCATTGGAATTGTCAGATGGCACGGTCGTGCGCCCGATGGTTGAACAGTGTGTCCTTTCTGACTGGCATGATCGCCTGCTTCGCCCGCCGATCGTGTGATTGCATTTCTGTTGTTGCTTTGCGCGCATTGAATGCCCCGATTCCTTCGGGAGCGGTTTCGATGCCGTGATCTTTTGCAATCGCACAAACGATGACATGAGTTGTGCTCATTGGCGCGATGTCATCCATCGACAGGTGAAATGCCATGAACCTTGATGCACTGAATTCTTTGAACACGACAGGTCGGTCCGGCGCGACGGTCCCGCCGCCGCGTCGGCGTTGGGCGACGCGGGTGGCGTTGCCGTTTCTGATCCTGGCGCTTTGCGGCGGGCTGCTGGCGTACGCGGCGCGCGATGTGTTCCTTCCCGCGCAGCCGGTCGTCGCGGCGCGGGTGTTGATCGCCGAGGGCGGCGGCGCTGGGCAAAGCGGCGCGCCGGCTGTCGCCAGTGTGAGTGTGCAGGCGCCTGGTAGGCTTGAACCGGATCCCTACCCGACGTATGTGACCGCGCTGGCCAACGGTATTGTCGACAAGGTGCTCGTCCTGGAAGGTCAGCCGATCAAAAAGGGCGACGTGGTCGCCTCCCTGGTTGACGATGACGCCCGCCTCGCCGTCGACCGCGCGGCCGCCGAGTTGATGCGCCGCAAAGCCTTGCAAACCGCGGCCCAAACCCATTGGGATGAACCGGTCGCCCTCAACCGCGCGGTGGCGGTCAGCGAAGCGCACGTCGAGGAAACCAAGGCCGAACTGGCACAACTCGAAGCCAAAATCGCCCAGCAGGTCGCCCGGCAGAATGAACTTCAAATCGCCTACGATCGAGTGCGCGTTTTGTCTGAGAGCGCCGCGTCGCAATTGGAGATCGACACGGCGAAGTACCAACTGCTGGCTCAACAGTCGCTTGTCGAAGCGACGCGCAAACAACGGCAGGTAATTACCGGGAAACTTCATCGCAATGAGGCGGATCTCAAGGCGGCGAAGGACAACCTGCGTCTGCGCGTGGAGGAAAAACGTGAACTCGAAGAGGCGACCGCGTCGGTCAAGGAAGCCGAGGCGCTGTTGGCCGAGGCCAAACTGCGGCTGGAACGGATGGAAGTGGTGTCGCCGGTGGCGGGCATCGTGATGAACCGCATGGTCGCGCCCGGCGCGAAGGTGATGTTCGAGATGGACTCGCCGCACTCGGCGCACATCGTGCATGTGTATGACCCGAATCACATGCAGGTCCGCGTGGATGTGCCGTTGGCGGACGCGGCGAAGATCGGCGTCGGGCAAAAGGCGCGCGTGATCGTCGATGTGTTGCCTGATCAGGAATTCGCCGGCCGCGTCACGCGTTTCGTGCACCAGGCGGACATCGGCAAGAACACCGTCGAAGTGAAAGTGGCGATCGAAAACCCCTCACCGCTGTTGAAGCCTGACATGCTTACGCGCGTGAAGTTTCTCGCGTCGACGTCGGGCAACAGCCGGCTGAACGATTCGCAATCCCCATCAACACTGACCGTGTACGCCCCGGTGAGCGCGATCGTCGGTGACCGGGACGACGCGTTCGTCTGGCGCATCACACCGGGCGAGAGCATGTTGCAACGTCAGCCGGTCAAGGTTGGCGCCGCGCGAGGTGACGATTGGATCGCCGTCGTCGAAGGCTTGAATCCCGGCGACGCGCTGGTCGCCGAGCCGACCGTCGACCTCGTGGAAGGCAAACGCGTGCGCATCACCAACACGGCCTCGATGAACTGACCCCGCGCGGCCAAGCCGTTACACGGAGCACACCATGGCTTTGATTGAATGTCACAACCTGACCAAGGAATACCGCAAGGGGGACAACGTCATTCGCCCGTTGGATGACGTGAACCTCGAAGTTCACGAAGGCCGATTCCTCGCGCTGATGGGGCCGAGCGGCAGCGGCAAAACGACGCTGCTGAACCTGATCGCCGGCATCGATCAGCCGACATCCGGGTCGTTGGTGATCGACGGGCAGGACATTGCGCACCTGTCGCGCAGCAGGCTGGCGACTTGGCGCTCGCAATACATTGGGTACATCTTCCAGCTTTACAATCTGGTGCCTGTGCTCAGCGCGTATGAGAATGTCGAGCTGCCATTGCTATTGCATTCGATGTCGCGCAAGCAACGGCATCAGCGCGTGTCTTCGGCGCTCGAAATGGTCGGTATCGCCGACCGGCATGATCATTACCCGCGGCAACTGTCAGGCGGACAGGAGCAGCGCGTCGCCATCGCGCGGGCGATCGTCACCGACCCGCGCATCATCGTTGCTGATGAACCGACCGGCGACCTCGACAAACCCTCCGCCAACGCGATCATGGAACTGCTCCGGCGACTGACCGACGAATTGAACAAAACGCTCATCATGGTGACGCACGACCCGGCGACGTCGCGCTATGCCGACCAGACGTTGCACTTGGACAAGGGCCGACTCGTCGAAGCTGAGAATGAACTCGAAACCGCCACACAGGAGGCGCCGGCATGATCCCTCCGCGATTCATCCCGTTCATCGTCAAGCAGGTCATCCGCCATCCGGCACGCAGCTTGCTTACGCTCGGCGGCGTGGCGACGGCGATGTTCCTCTTCGTGGCGGTGCAGGCGATGCAGCAAGGCGTGCACACCGCCACGCATGAAACCGCCGCCGACACGACCCTGGTCGTCTACCGCGAGGACCGGTTCTGCCCGTTCACCAGTCATCTGCCGCAGTATTACCTGCCGCAGATCGAGCGTGTCGAAGGCGTGCGCGCCGTTGTGCCCATGAAGGTGGTGGTGAACAACTGCCGCGCCAGTCTCGATGTGGTGACCTTCCGCGGCGTGCCGCGCGATCGCTTTGTCGGACAATACGCGACCAGTCTGAAAATCATTGAAGGATCGCAACAGGAGTGGGAAAAACGCAGTGACTCGGCATTGCTCGGTCAAACGCTCGCACAGCGACGCGGGTTGAAGATCGGTGACCGCTTCGACGCCGCCGGCGTGACCAGCTACGTTGCCGGCATCATCGAGTCGGATGAGCCGCAGGATCAAAACGTCGCCTACGTGCATCTGGATTTTCTTCAGCAGACGGTCGACCGCAAACTCGGCACGGTGACGCAGTTCAACGTGAAAGTGTCGTCACCGGAGCAGATCGACAGTGTCGCCGCGAAAATTGATGAACTGTTTAGTTCGGCGGAGCATCCGACCACGACACGGTCGGAAAAGGCGTTTGTCGCCCAAGTTGCTGCGGACATGATTGAGCTGATTGAATTCACCAAATACATGGGTTGGGGATGCCTCGCCGCCGTGTTGGCGCTGGTTGGAAACGCGATTGTGATGAGCGTGCAAGACCGCATCAAGGAACACGCCGTGCTGCAGACGTTGGGGTATCGCAGCACGCTCATCGGTCGACTGGTGCTCTGCGAAGGCGTGGTGTTGTCGATGCTCGGCGGCGTGGTTGGCACCGGAGCGGCGTTGCTGGTGATTCATTGGTCGAAGTTCAGCCTGTCCGTCGACGGGTTGAGTATTCCGATCGAAGCCGACGCGTCGTTACTGGTGATGGGTTTGTTGATCACGGTCGCGCTGGGTGTGCTTGCCGGTTTGGTACCCGCGTGGCGTGCATCGCGCCGGCAGATCGCTGACTGTTTTCGTGCTGTTTAAGGAATGGATTGAACCATGCGATTGCTGCCCTTTGATTATGCGGTGAGAAACCTCGGCCGATCACCCGTGCGGCTGGCGATGAGCGTCGTCGGCAGCGCGCTGGTGGTCATGCTCGTGCTCTGCGCCGTCGCGTTCATTCAAGGCATGGAGCGCAGCCTCGCGCAAAGCGGTTCGCCCAAAAACATCATGCTGCTCGGCGCCGGCAGTGAAGAAAGCATCGAGCGGAGCGAGATCAGCGCGGCCGTGCCCGGGCAGGCCGCTGCCAGTGTCTTTGGTATCCGCACGGAACTCGGCCAAG
>JANQKH010000368.1 GCA_028281215.1 Phycisphaeraceae bacterium
CGCCGCGGCCGTGCCGTTTTATGCCGACATCGATAAACCGCACGAACTGTTCTTTTACGATGTGCTGACGGGCCAACGAACCGTCACGGCAAAGAAGAAGTTTCGCGGCAATGTGCAAGGCGCTGCGTTCAGCCCGTCGGGTAAACAGTTTGCCATTGCGGCGGATCAGGTCACGCTTTGGGATACTGAAACCGGTGAACAGGTGCTCTCGCACGACGCGTTTGTGCCGTGGCAGGTCGGATTTGCGCTCGATGGCAGATACCTGATCGTCGGCACGTCGAAGCGATGCTTCGCCATCGATCTTTCGACGAAGCAGGAAGTGTGGAGCAACGACACGATCGCGTCGGTCGCGCACATGGCGATTTCGCCGAACGGGCAAACGGTTTTCGTTTCGGACCGCAAGAACAAGGCTGTGTTCATCAACGCTGCCGACGGCAACAACACTTCATCGGTGGTGGTGCCGGACAACGATACCAAACCGACGTCCGGCTTCGGCGGCAACGGCGTGATTGATACGTCGTTTTCCGCGGATAGTCGGCGGATGCTTTCGTCGTCGAATCACGGTCGGTTGACGGTCTGGTCCGTGCCGGATGGCAAGCCGATCGTACCGCCGCTGGAGATGGGGCGTTCGGTGATCGGCGCGAAGTTGCATCCCGCCGGCCGTTACCTGTTTGTCGGCGACATGAAACAGTTGCGGCGGTACGACCTGTCGGACTTGTCGGTTCAGCCGCGACAGGTGATGTTTGCCGCGCTGATTCACGCCATCTCTTTTGTCAACGACGGCCGATCGATTGCTGTGAACGGGTATGACGACACGCACGTTTTGGATGTTGAATCGATGAGCGGCCGGGTGCTACCGCCGGCGGCGTTTCATGTCTCGTCGCGCGTCACCGCGCTGAAGGGCGATCGCATGGCGATTCATGGCGGAAACGAAGTGCATGTCTGGAATTTCACCGGCGCCCGGCCGGCATGGACGATCATCGATCAGCAACCCGTGCAACCGACCACGCCGTTGTTGACCGACCCACGCGGGCTTGGATCGATCCAGCGGACGGCGTATGAACGGCCGGAAGAACGCTGGCCAATTCGCATTGCCTGGCACCCCGACGGTCACGCCGTCTACGTCGCTGGGCGCGACGGGCGCATGGTCACCTGGTCGCGCCAGCCCGATGGTGCGTGGACCAAAGGACAGGAGATTGATTCCAAGATCGGGCAGTTACCGATCGCGTTCGACATGCTGCCGGACAAGCGATTGTTCATCGGCAGTCCGACGATGTACGTGACCACAACGATGCAGGCACAGGTGACCGCCACGCCGCTGCCGGCTGAGAAAGAAGTGGCGCGGTTGCGCACCGGCGGCGACCGTTTGCTTGTGCTTGGCAAAGATGTATGGCTTCATGACCTGAACAGCGGCGCGGTGGTCGCTAACGCGATGTTCAAGCCCAGCTCGCAATGGAAGGACGCGATTGATGGTTGGTTGAGCCGGGACGGCGCGTTTTTGTTGACCGCGCATCACCGCATTTTTCTCAGTACGGCGGAGGGTTTGAAACTCACCGGCTGGAACGCGCGCACCGGTCAGCAACTGTGGCAGATGGGATCATCCAATTCACTGGCGTTTGCCGCAATCACCCTCGCGCCGAACGGTAAAAGCTTCGCTGTTGCCGCCAATCGGCAGGTGTTGATATACAACACGAAAGACGGTTCGCAACGCGGTGAACCAGTCACGCTCAGTTGCAGCGGGCTGCGTTATTCACCGGACAGCCGAAGCATTGCTGTGTTGACGATCGATGGTGTCGCCGTCATTGATGCGCAAACCGGTCGGCAGATTCTGCCCGCGTTCAATCGAGGCCGTGATCACGTTGAAGACGCGGCATTCGATTATTCAGGCGAGCTCGTTGCCACCACCACGCTCAGGCAGGCGGCCGTCTGGGATGCCCGCAACGGTAAACGGCTGTCGTCCTGGTTCTGGCCCGGTTCGGCCAGCCGTGTGTCGATCAGTCCGGACGGCCGGACGTTAATCACGCTGGGCCGCCAATCGGTGCTGTGGGATTTGTGGGATCCGAACGCACTGCCTTCTGACATCGCCGCGCTCCGCGAGCGTTTTGGTCTTCTTCAAGCCCGCGCTGAGTTGCAGGCCAATCGCCGTATCAATGACGCCGGCGCGGAAGTGCGACTGAACCGCGACGAACGATTGCAACGTTTTCGCGTGATTGCAAATGCAAACCATTGATCGCGTGGTTGGCGCTCTTTGGATGAACGAGCTAGACCGATCACGCCGACGTCGCGGTGTTCATCGTTTGCATCCACTGCCACTGTCGGGCGATACCGTCTTCGAGGGAAGTGCCGGGCTTGTACCCCAGTTCCGTTTTAGCGCGCGTCAGGTCGGCCCACGTACGCTGCACGTCGCCCGGTTGCATCGGCTGTTGATCGATGATCGGTTCATGGCCGGCGGCGCGGCCGATGGTGGCGATCATGTCCTCGAGACTCACCGGATGGTCGCCGCCGATGTTGTAGATGCGATAGCCGGGCGCATCCGGTTGGCCACAGCGGTGCCACGTGCGAATAAAACCTTCGACGATGTCACCGACGAAGGTGTAGTCCCGACTGGTGGAGCCGTCGCCAAACATGGGGATGGGCTGGTTCTCACTGACGAGTCGAAGGAATTTGGAGATCGCCAGGTCCGGCCGTTGTCGCGGACCGAACACGGTGAACAAGCGCACACAGTGGAGCGGCATGCCGTGCAGATGGTGGTAGGTGTGGCAGATCAGTTCGCCGGCCTTTTTCGTCGCCGCGTAAGGGCTGATCGGATGGTCAACCGGATCGTCTTCGTTGAACGGCGTTGTGGGGTTGTTGCCGTACACGCTCGAACTGGAGGTGAAGATGAATCGCGACACGCCGACAGCCGCGGCGCCATCGAGCAGGTTGACCGTGCCGTTGACGTTGACGGCGGTGTAGTAGTCCGGCCGCTCAATGCTCGGACGCACGCCCGCCATCGCCGCGAGATGAAACACCGACGCCGGCTGATGCGTTGCGAACAGATCGAGTATGGCCTCACGGTCGCGCAAGTCGGTTTCGATCAGCGTGAAACGATCGCTGGCCATCGCGTCGGCGATGTTCTGACGTTTGCGGTCTTCGCTGTAAAAATCGCAGAAGTTATCCAGACCGATCACGACATGACCGTCGGCGAGCAGTCGGTCCGTCAGATGCGATCCGATAAATCCGGCGCATCCGGTGACAAGAATGGGGCCTTCGTGATTCAATGCGGTCTCTTATCAGGCGTTGGGAAAACGATGCGTCGCCCACCGATCAGGCACGCCACACGACCCAACACTACGCGCGGTCGGGGGTTTAGGTTCATATCGGACAAGTCGCGGACAGGGTTCAGGGTTTAGGTTCAAGGGTCAGGTATCACGAGTCAGGATTGAGACAGCGCGCATATGATGTTCCGTCTATACTGCTCGCCCATGATTGTCATTGCGACCGGCATCATCCAGAGTTTCAACGACCTGCTCGACAAGGGCGGGCCGATGATTATTCCGCTGCTCGTGCTCAGTGTGATCGGCCTGACGTTGTCGTTCGAGCGACTGTGGTTCTGGCTGCGGACGAACAACGTCTCGGTGACCACGCGCGTCGGTCGCATGGCTGAACTGCTCCGTCGGCGCGATGTGCATGCCGCCAAGGCGCTGGCCGATCGGCATCACACGGTATACGACCGCATCGTGCACGCACTGTTGGCCGAGGAAACCAACGAAGCCGCCGCCGTCGCCGCGATTGAACAACAGCGTCCGCGCATGGATCGGTTCATGGCGTCGCTGTCCACGATCATCACCGCCGCGCCCATGCTCGGCATCCTCGGCACGGTACTCGGCCTGATCGGCGCGTTCGAGACACTCGCGAAGCAGGGGGAAATCAATCCGCGTGATCTGAGTCCCGATATTGGGGAGGCATTGATCAGTACTGCTGTGGGATTGGTGATTACGGTTGTGATTCTTTTTCCCTACAACGCCTGCCGCGCCCAGATGGAACGGGCTCTTGGCCGCATCGAGACACTGACCGCCGCGGTGGTGGATCCGGAAGAGGATTCCACGCAGCATGACAGCAATCCGAAATCCGAAATCCGAAATCCCAAATGACACAAAACCTCTGGGCGCCATGGCGAATGCAGTACCTGCAACAGCTTGATCCTGACGAAGGGGTCAGCGGTTCATCTGATGCGCCCAAATGTTTCCTTTGCGACGCGTTGCAATACGACGTCGGTGTAAAGGATGCCGACGACCGGCTCGTTCTGCTCCGCGACGAGCGCGGCATCATCCTGCT
>JANQKH010000372.1 GCA_028281215.1 Phycisphaeraceae bacterium
CAGCCCGGCCAGGTGATTTTCCGTGCGTTCGAGTTGTTGACGCAAGGCGTCGGCCTTGGACGCGGCTGCATTTAATTCCTCGCGCGATAGGTTGCCTGCTTCAAATGCCTGCTTCTTGGATTCATAATGGGACTGCGCCGCTTGGTGTTGCTCGGTCAATTGGGCTTGCGCTTGTTCGGTGGCATTGACCGCTTGCTGGATGCGTGACTTTTGCGATTTCAATTCAACCTGACGAACCATAATCTCACGATCGATCGCCTGCATGGCTTGCTCGGCGCGGGGACAGGCGATGTCGATGATCACATCGCCCTTGCTCACCACGTCGTCGGCCTCGGCATGGACATTGATGATGAGTCCTTCGTATTCGTTGTAGATCCCAATCGGGTCGCCGTCATCCACCGCCTTCGCCGCCGCGCCTGATCCATCGTTGGAATCGCAGGCAGACAGCACGCACAGCATCCCAAGCAGATGAACGGCAAGACGGACTGAGATGCCAGTTACTTGCATGCCCATGCAGTCAGTATAGAAAACCGGGAACGAGAGCGAAGTGAAAGAGGTGAAGGAGGTGAAGGGCAGTCGGTTTCACCCGCCCTCATCCAACTCATCCAGAATTACAAACACCAAGTCACCATACTGCGCGAGCAGTTCCCGGTTGTACGCCACGAAAACGCGGTGGTTTACGCCTGCTTCCACGAACCGGGAGCGCGACGAGGTGGTGATGTGAAAGTCAATGCAGTTGAAACGCAATTTATCGCTGGTCGTTGTGCCTTTGATCGTCCTGTCGATCTGCACGACGACGTTCATGTTCGGCGTCAAGGCTTTGAGAGCGATCTGATGCGCCAACGAGCAATTGCCCGCCAATTCTGAATGCACGATGCGGCCGACGACGACCGTATTGCGCGATTCGGTGAGCGAAGCCCGATCCCACGGATCACGCATCTCGGCGGTGATACCGGCGCAGCCGGGCAGGGCAATCAGGATCAACAGGTACATACTTCGCATGGCAGTATTCCACTTGGTTGAGTGGATCAGCCAGACGATGGGTTCACTTGATCAGTGTGATTGATCGAGGAGAACGTCGAGCGGCGCACGGATCGATCTTAGTGGTTGTTTGATCTGATGAATCATCACCGATCGCATCTGTCATATTCACGCGCGCCGCCGGCGACCGGCCAACCCAAGCGCGCCCAGAACTGCCAGAAGCGCGGTGGACGGTTCCGGGTTGACAGCAATTTTGGGATCCGGGCCGGGGTCCGGATCCGGTGTCTTTGAACCGTCAGTCAGATA
The DNA here is from genome assembly GCA_028281215.1 of Phycisphaeraceae bacterium. GTDB lineage: Bacteria > Planctomycetota > Phycisphaerae > Phycisphaerales > Phycisphaeraceae > JANQKH01. Next base: position 1,288 of record JANQKH010000372.1, read on the forward strand.
GAGCGATGCGTGGGACAGGGCTTGCGGACTGCCTTTCGGGTTCAGTGCCACACCGTCGGTGATGAAACTGAGCGACTTTGCTCCACCAAGGGTGTTCTCAAAGTAGTAAAGACTGTACGTGTTAGCGGCTTTCAGCGCGATTACAAACGGATCGTCGATCGGATCGTCGAAGGTCAAGGTACCGCTCGTACCGCCCGGATTGGAAAGGAATGGGCCTCCACCTGTGGCATCGCTGCTTCCCTCCAGGGACCACGTCAAGCCGAGGCCGAATACATCGAGGGTGTTCAGATCATTCAGCGCGTTGCTGGGTTTGTCATTGCCGCTGAACGCGCCATCGGCCTGGGTGGCGTTGCCGCCGCTGGCCGGGTCGATGATCATGACGTCCGTGGTCAGCGCGACTGGTAAAGCGCTGGCTGAAGCACAGAACGCCAACAGGCACACAGACACCGCCGCCCGTAAACTCGTTTCCTTCCTGAATTGCATACCGAATCTCCAATTGCCGGATCAATTTGGAACATGAAGTGGGTGGAATGTCTCCATGCATTCCGGACCCCCCAATTCATGCTTTGCCCTATGGCCGTGATTATAAGGGCGGGGAGAGGTTTGAGCTAGACCTCGTGAAATGTGCAATTACAGGCCAATAATGGCGATTTCTTGGACTTAGTGTCCGAACAGCGTCGCCTGGTGGAACATGCCGGCTTCTTCGAAGTGTTGGATCGCTTCGTCGGTCGACTTGAACACCTTCGTGGCCGTCTCGGTGATGAACGGGCTGGGGTTTTTCGCCGGCTTCCAGACCACGTACACCTCTTTGCCGTGCTCGAACGCGTGTTGCAGTTCGCGTTCCACGCCGCTGGACAAACCGGGAATCCCCCCTGCCGGCCCAGGCAACTCCGGCACATAGCTGACGATCATGTCCGACTGGTCGATCAGTTTGAAATCGCGCATGTAAATCTGGCCGTCGATATCGCCGGCGATGTCGAGAATCTGCTTGACTGACACGCGCAGCACCTTGCCCTGCTCCTGATCGGGGCCGCCCTGCACCTCAATAAAGTCTTTGCCTTCTTTGGCGGCTTCAATGCCCCAATCGAGCAGCAATTTTTCATCCACGTCGCCGGGATCGAACGTGATGAAATGTTTGGCGATCGTATCGCGGAAGGCGTTGATCTCCGCCTTCACGTCCGGCAGGTTTTCCACGTGCGTCATGGGAAACGACGGATACACTTTGCGCATCTGCGGCCGACAAACCAGCCGGAAACAGGTTTCGAGCGTTTCCGCATGCCGCCCGCGCGAGACGACGTAGAATTCATTGCCACAACCGAGCGCCTGGGCGAGCAATTCCGTCGCCATGATTTCCTCTTCCCGCCAGACCATCAGATCCTTGAGCGTCGCGTCGATGGTGTGTTCGGCGTTGAGGCGATCGAACACGACCTCGATGTTGTCCACCAGACAGATCAGCGCGTCCGGCTGAATCTTCTTCACCTGATCAAAGTCGAACGCGCTGAACAGCCCATGCCGCCACCGAAAAGTAGCGTGCGTGTTGACGATGATATTGGGTTGCCCGGCCGAGTCCGCAATGACGTCCTTGAACGCCGCGCGGCGAAGCGATTGCAGCCGGCTCAACGGCAGGTCGAGAATGCGACCGGGTTTGACGTCCGGCGCTTCGGAATACATCAGATCGCCGACGTGATAGAGGTCGATCCGCTCACCGCGCTGGCCCGCCAGATCGGCCGTGCGTTCGAGGTAACCCTTCTTGTCCATGCCGACCTGACCGGTGACGATCACACGCATCGAAGCTCTCCTCAAAGTGAGATGCAGCGATTATAGAGTTCCGGTGGGGTCATGGTTTGCTTCTCATTTTAAGAATGGCACGGATCCGCGCAATCGCGCGCCTGTGGGACGTGTAACGAGCGTCAGGTCAATCCATTTGCGATCCGCGTGCCATGGCTGGCTTGCCCAACCGTGAAGACGCAGAGCATCCACACGGTTGGACGAGCCAGCCATGGCACGCACCACTGCCCGACTAACATCACGGTTTTTTCAGATGCTTTGATCCTGTAACGAGCGTGCCCGCCGTTTTCGCCGGGCCGTCCTTCCCGTACAATGTTCGGCCCACCACGCCGGAAGGGCATCGGCCCACGGCGCGGGTTCCAAGGGTTGCACGAACGAATGGTGTCACAAACGACTTGTTTCCAACGATGTCCGGCATCCCTCAATCAACCTACCTCGCGGAGTATTGCCTGTGAGCGATCAATCTCTCATGATCGAGGCCGACGGTCTTTGCAAGTACTACGGCCGATTCACCGCTGTCGAGGACATCACCTTTTCGATCAGCAAGGGTGAGGTCGTCGCGTTCCTCGGCCCCAATGGCGCCGGTAAGAGCACGACCATGAAACTGCTCACCGGTTACATGGCGGCGTCCCGGGGCGTGGCGCGGATATGCGGCTACGACATGGCTGTCGAAACCGACCGGCGCGACGCCGCGAACAAGCTCGGCTACCTGCCGGAAAACGGCCCGCTCTACCAGGACATGTCGCCCCGCGCGCTGTTGAAATTCTTCGGTGAAACACGCGGCCTGACCGGTCCGGCGCGCGACAACGCCATGGACCGCGTCATCGAAACGTGTCAACTGCACACGGTGATCAACAAACCGATCAGCAAACTGTCGCGCGGATACCGCCAGCGTGTCGGCATGGCGCAGGCGCTGCTTCACGATCCTGATGTGATCATTATGGACGAACCGACCTCCGGCCTCGACCCGAACCAGATTCACGAAGTGCGCGAAGCGATACGGACGCTCGGTGAAACGAAAACAATTTTGCTTTCAACGCATATCCTTGCCGAAGTCGAAGCGATGTGCAGCCGCGTATTGCTGGTGAATAACGGGCGACTGAAGTTCGACGGCACCGTCGAAGAACTGAAGAAGGACGGCACGCTCGACGAGCAGTTCCGCAACCTGACGGTCGAAGCAGCGTAATTTTGCCCCCAGTTTTACCGAGGGACAACACGACAACACGACACCACGCACCAACGTTAAAAGGCACACCAAGATGCATCCAGGAATCATCCTCGCCATCTTCAAACGCAACTTCGCCAGTTATTTCTCGAACCCGACCGGCTACGTGTTTATCTGCGCGTTCGTGCTGGTCAGCGGGTTCGCGGCGTTCTGGTCGCATGAATTTTTCAATGCGAACCTGGCGAACCTTGACCAGCTCAACAAGTTCCTGCCGTTGATCATGCTTGGCTTTGTGCCGGCGATCACCATGAGCATCTGGGCTGACGAGCGCAAGCAAGGCACGGACGAGTTGCTGCTCACCGGTCCGTCGTCCGACCTCGATGTGGTGCTCGGCAAATACCTGGCCGCCGTGTCGATCTTCTCCGTATCACTGCTTTTCTCGCTGTCCAACGTCTTCGTCCTGATGCGGCTGGGCGACCCTGATCTCGGCTTGATGTTCACCACCTACGTCGGCTATTGGATGGTCGGCGTGGCGATGCTCGCGATCGGCATGGTTGCATCGTTCCTGACTGACAACCTGACGATCGGCTTTGTGCTCGGCGTCGCGTTCAACACACCGTTGGTATTCCTCAACAGCGCGGACGTGATCATCAGCGGCAGCGCATTTGCAGCGAACCTGCGGGCGTGGTCGATCGCCGCCAACTTCGACGACTTCGGCCGAGGCGTGCTCAGCCTCTCCAGCCTCACCTACTTCGCGGCGCTCGTGGCGATTGGCCTCTACCTGAGCATGATCCTCATCGGCCGGCGGCACTGGCTGACCGGCGGCAGCGGCGCCATGCTCGGGCACTACATCGGCCGCGGCGCCGCTGTCGTCCTCGCCGCTGTCAGCCTCTGCGTCATCTTCAGTATCAAGGACATCCGCTTCGATCGCAGCAGTGAACAACTCAGTTCGCTCGCCCCACAATCAGTCAAACTGCTCGACAGCCTCGACAACCGCAAAATCCAGATTACCGCCTACGTGAGTCCGGAAATCGAAGTGCCCGAAGGCTACGTTGAAACGCGGCTGAACCTGCTCAACACGCTCGACGAAATTGAAAAGAGCAGCAACGGTCGCGTCGATGTCAGGATCTACGATCAGGTTGAAAGTTTCAAGGAAGAAGCGACGATCGCCAACCAGCTCTACGGCATCGAAGCCCGCAACGTCTTCAGTCAGGATCGCGGTAAGTTCAAACAGCATGAAATCTTCATGGGCGTCGCGCTGACCAGCGGGCTCGACAAAGAGGTCATTCCCTTCGTCGATCGCGGTTTGCCGATCGAGTATGAATTGATCCGCTCAATCGTTGCGCTGTCATCCAAGCACTCGCCCGACCTGTTCACCACGGAATCCAAACACAGCGAACTGCTTGATGAAAAGAAGATCGGCAACCCGCTGCGCGAAGCGTTCAAGTCCAACGATATCGACCTGCCCGGCGAACTGGACGTTGAAGTAATCAGCGAAGGCGAACGCTGGGCGTTTGACGCCGGCGGGTATCGCTACACCCTCGCGACGCAAGGTACGGGCGATGCCAAGGAGATTCAGGTTTCCCGCAAGCAGAAGCTGAAAAACATGGGCATCGTCCGCACCGACGCCCCCCTGCTTGGCGGGCTCAACCAGATGACAATGCAGCCCACCGAGGAGGAGCAATTCGTCGCGGAACTGCGCAAACAGTATCGCGTCAGTGAAGTCGATCCGTCGCAGAAGATCGACAGCAAGTACGACGTGTTGCTGGTCGTGCAACCTTCAACGTTGAGTGACGCGGCGATCAAGAACGTGATTGATGCGATCAAAGCCGGTCAGCCCACGGCGATTTTTGAAGACCCGGTGCCGGTGATCTTCCGAGGCCGCGTGCCCGGCACCAGTGAGGCGAAGCAGCCACCGATGACGCGGCGCGGCATGGGACCGCCACCGACGCCGAAGGGTGACATCGAACCGCTGTGGGAATTGCTCGGCGTGCATTTCAGCCGGCGCTTCCTTCTGATCGACACCACGCAACCGGACAAGCCCAAAGGCACGCCGCTCTACCGCAATGAGCGCACCGGCTTTGCGACCTTCGAGGAAAAAGACAAGGAAACCGACCGCAACAACACCTCCGTCGGCGACACAACTGTCGATTACAAGTCCGGCGACCCGATTG
>JANQKH010000402.1 GCA_028281215.1 Phycisphaeraceae bacterium
TGACGGACAGGTCGGCGACCGCTTGGGCGGTGATGGTGACGCTGTCAAAGTCGTCTTCGTCGTCAACGTTGTTGTTCGGCGTCGAATCGGGATCAGGCAGACTGCTGGCGACCACTTCAGCGAAGTTGGTGAACTGCGTCGAACCGGTGGTCTGTTCACCGATCAGATCGACGCGCGCCTGAATCTGCAACGTCTTGGCCGAACCTGATTCAACTGTGCCGACTGCCCAGATACCGGTGGTTTCATCGAATGTGCCGGCGCTGGTGGTACCGCTGAGGAATGTCAACTCCGGCGGCTCAAGATCGCGGACTTCCACATCCTCAGCGTCGTCCGGACCGTCGTTACGCAACGTCAGCTCAAAGAAAATGATGTCGCCGTCCTGCACATTCGTCGTGAGCAGTTCCTTGGTCAACGACAAATCAGCAGCAAGGGCGCGGGCGGTAACCGTTGCGCTGGCGAAGTCGTCTTCGTTCTCGTTACCGTTGTCCGGCGTGGAATCGGGATCAAATGTACCAGATGCAGTGACTTCGGCGGTGTTTTCGATCGTACCGACCGAGTCGACCGTCACGGTGATTTCCAGCGTCGCGGAAGCGCCGGAAGCAAGATCGCCCACAATCCATTCGCCGGTCGCGTCGTTGTAAGCGCCCTGGCTTGCGACGTGTGTGACAAAACCGAAGTCGACAGGCAACAGGTCGGTGATCTCAATGCCGGTCGCGTCATCCGGGCCGTCGTTGGTCAGCGTCAGCGTGAACACCACTTGGTCGCCGACCACCACGTTTGAGACGTCGACCGACTTCTGTAATCTCAGGTCGGCAACACTTTCGTTGTCGAGGATTTGCACAATCGTCGCGTCGTTGGCATCCAGCGTGACCAGCGGCGTGCTGACATTCTGGAGTTGGAATGCAATCTGTTCCGTGGACTCGACTTCCGAATCATCCACGATGCGGACGACAACGTTTTGCACTTCGCCGTCACCGGCGCCGGCCGGGAATGTGAGTTGGATCAGTTGTGGTAGCGGGCCGCCGGCGGGATCGCCGAAATCGGCATCGTTGGTCGCCGTCGTGTTCGGCAGATCCAACAGTACTTCGACGGTGAACGGAATGTCAGTCACCACGCCTGGCGCGACGAGTTGCACCGGTACGTTGATCGTGCCGTCACCTTCGTTGACAGTGAACTGATCCTGGAGAAACTGCACGGTCGCACGCTCATCGTCGACGATGGTGACCAGATGCGAATCGTTGGATGCGATGCTCACACCCTCGGGCGCACCGAGGTTCAGCAGTTCGAGTTCGAGCAGTTCGTTGCCTTCGAGCAGGTTGTCATCGAGGATGTCGATACTGACGCTGAGCCGATCGCCGTTGCCCGTGTTGGGATCAAACGTCAGCGTGGTGGTGTCAAAGTCAAAGTCGCTTGCCCCTGCGGTGGTCTGGCCATTGGGAGCGACGTCAATAGAAACAGCCGTTTCCAGCGTGACGCCGGGTCCGGCAATGAAAATCACTTCCACTTCATGTGTCCCGGCGTCTTCATCCGCATTGCTCGAAGGCAAGTCAAACGCGACCTGCGCCTGTTCGTCATCGATGATCGTCACCTCGTGATTGGCCTGCGATCCGATCGAAGCACCGGCGCCTTGCGCGTTGCCCAGTTGCAGGTCGATCGTCTGATCGAATTCGACGAGCAGGTCGTCGAGGAGATTCACAAACATCGACTCAAACGCGCCGTCGCCCGCGCCGGCATTGAACGTCACGGTCTGCGTGCCGATCGAGGTGTAGTCCGCACCGCTGGTGGCGCTACCGGTGAGCAGATCGGTCACGTCAACCGAAACGGGAATCGCCAGCGTCGCGCCGTTGGTATCGAGACGTAATTGCACGCTGTGCGTACCGGCGCCTTCGTTCACCGAACTGCCCGGCAGATCGAATACCAGTTCGACCTGTTCATCATCCAGAATGGTCAGAGTGTGGGTCGACGGTTCGTCAATGGTCGCGCCGGCGTTGACGATGTTGGTCAAACCGAGTTGCAACAGTTCATCGCCTTCGAGCAGTTGATCGTCGGTGATGTTCACGCTTGCCGACCTCGTCGTGCCGACGGCGTCGTTCACCTGGAAGGTGATCGTCTGCGTGGCGAAGTCGAAATCCGTTCCCGCCAGAGCCGTACCGCCGCCAAGGCCGATTACGTCGACCGACACCGCGACCGCCAACGTCACGTTCGCTTTGCTGGATAGCAGCTGCACATCCACCTGTTGCGTACCGGCGGTTTCGCCAACGCTGTCCGTGGCCTGCGCGAACGCGACCTGCACATCGTCGTCGTCGATAATGGTGGCCGAACCCGTGTCGTCACCGATCACCGCGCCCGCGCCGGTGGGGTTGCTCAGCACGGCGGTGAAGGATTCATCGCCTTCGTGTAAAAGGTCGCCGTTCACCTCGACGGTGATATCCTGCGAAAGCGGGCCGCCGTTGGTGAACGTGATCAACTGATCGGTGACCGCGTTGAAATCCGGCGGGCCGAAAATAGTCGACACGGCTGTACCATCCACTGTGTTGAACAACACGGTGACATCATCGGCCGGCGCTTGTGAGATCGACACGGTGAACGTGGCGAGCATCGTGCCGTTGTCGCCTTCGGTGATGTCGGTTGCGTCGCTGATGTTGATGATACGCTGGTTGGCGTCGAGCACGTCGATCAGCGCGGTGTCGATGCCAAAGATGCCTGGATCACCGGCGTCGCGGACACGGAAGGTCACGCCAAGCTGCTCGCCGGAGTTCAAACCGGACGCGTCAAAGGTCACGGTCGCGCCGCGTTCGTCGCCGCGCTGCCCACCAAGCCCGGCCGATTCACCGAACACACCGTCGCCGTCCAGATCCCACTCGGCAATGTTATTGCTGCCGACGTCCGGGTCGTTGAACGTACCGACCAATTCAACCGTTTCACCCTCGGCCACGGTGTATGGTCCGCCCGCTTCAACCACAGGCGGTTCATTCACATCCAAAATGGTGATTGTCAGCGCCGCCGTCGACGTGACATCGCTCTGGTCGGTGACGTCCACGAAGCCGTTGAACACACTTTGCGTTTCAAAGTCGAGCGCATCCTGCACGAGCAGATTCACCATGAACTGCTGACCGACGTGCACCACACTACCCAGCCCGAATCCGCTCAATTCCGATGACAATTCAAACGTCAACGAATCGCCGTTGTCCACGTCGGACGCGACGATCTGACCGATGATCGTGCCGGCCGACGAATTCTCTTCGATGGAGAATGACTGATCGTTGACCACCGGGGCTTCGTTTACCTCGTTGACTGTGATCGTGAACGTTTCAGAATCGTCGAGCGCCGGCGTACCGTCATCCGTCACGCGAACCGTTACGTCAAACGTGCCCGGACCTTGATCTTCCGTCGGTGTGAACGTGAA
>JANQKH010000495.1 GCA_028281215.1 Phycisphaeraceae bacterium
GACATTGAGTTCGGCCCCGACAAGCGCGGCGTGATCGCTGCGCCGGCCGATCTGACGTTGGAAACCAGGAACCGTCCGTGCATTGCTCTGCGCGCGGACATTGATGCGCTTTACATTCAGGACGGCAAGACGTGTGAATACCGGTCGACCCGGGATGGCGTCATGCACGCCTGCGGTCACGATGCCCATACTGCCACCGTGATGGGCGCGGCGCTTGCACTCGTGGAAGCGAAGAAGACCGGCGCGTTGCCGTGCCCGGTAAACTGGCGTTTGATTTTTCAGCCCGCGGAGGAGACGGCCAAAGGCGCGCTGGAGATGATCGAAGCCGGCGCGCTTCAAGGCGTCGATACCATCTTCGCGCTGCACGTCGACCCGACCCGACCGGTCGGCACGATTGGCCTGCGGCCCGGCGTCGCCACGGCGAACTGTGACGAAGTGGTGATCAACATTGTCGGCCGCGGCGGGCACGCCAGTCGCCCGCATGAATCGCTCGATCCGATCGCTGCTGCAGCACAGTTCATCAGCGCGGTATACCAGTTTGTGCCGCGTTCGATCGATTCGCATCACCAGGTGATCATCACGTTCGGCCAGATCCGCGGTGGCGAAAACTACAACGTCATTCCCGAACATGTTTATCTACGCGGTACGATGCGCAGCTTTGATGACAACGCCCGCGCGCAGAGCATCGAACGGATCAAGACACTGGCGCGCGGGATCGCCGAGGCGTCGCAGACCAGTATCGACATCACTTACAACAGCGGCCCGCCGGCAGTGATCAACCACCCGCCTTCGATCGACATATTGCGCGACGCGGCGACCGATGTGCTCGGCGCGGCGAACGTCAATACCATCGAACGCCCCAGCATGGGCGGCGAGGATTTCGCACATTACCTGCATCACGTCAACGGCGCGATGTTCCGATTGGGCATCGCTCAAGGCGAAGGCGAAACCCCGCCGCTGCATTCCCCGCAGTTTGATATCGCCGAATCCGCGATGGCGATCGGCGCCAAAGTACTCGCGAGGGCAGTGGTAATTCGGGCGTTGCAGTGAGGGAGCATTCCATCATTCAAACGCCGCGGCGACGGCGTCGTTGGTGATCGTGCCTGCTTTCATGTTCAGCGCGGCGGTGAACGCGGGGTCGTTTTCGCAAAGGGCGTCGACGTTGCCGCTGGCGAGTTTGATCACGTAAGGTTGTGTGGCGTGACACAGCGCCTGCGTGCTGGTGCGGCCGACGGCGCCGGGCATGTTGGACACGCAGTAATGCACGACGCCGTCGACGACGTAGGTCGGCTCTTCGTGCGTCGTGGGTCGGGAGGTTTCGACGCATCCGCCCTGATCGACGCCGACGTCGACGATGACCGCGCCGTTTTTCATGTCTTTGAGCATCGGTTCGCCGACGAGCACGGGGCAGCGTCCGCCGGGGATCAGCACGGCTCCGATGACCAGATCGGCATTCGTCGCGTGTTCGCGGATTGCGTGCGGTTCGGAGTACGCGGTGTGTACGTTGGGCGGCATGACGGCGTCGATGTGCCGGAGGCGATCGAGGTCGATGTCCATGATCACGACGTTTGCGCCGAGCCCCGCCGCCATGCGCGCCGCGTTGGTGCCGACGACGCCCGCGCCGAGAATCAGCACGTTGCCGGGCTCGACACCGGTGACGCCGCCGAGCAGAATGCCGCGTCCCATCATCGGTTTTTCTAGATACTTGGCGCCTTCCTGCACGCTCATGCGGCCGGCGACTTCACTCATCGGCGTGAGCAGCGGGAGTCGGCCGTGCTCATCAGTCAACGTTTCGTAAGCAAGTGCGGTGATGCCGGCATTCAAACACGCATCGGTGCATTCCTTGCTCGCGGCAAAGTGAAAATAGGTGAACACGATCTGCCCGTCGCGCAGCAGGGCGTATTCCTGCGGCGCCGGTTCCTTCACTTTCACGATCATGTCCGCCTTCGCGAATACGTCGGCATGGTCGTCCACAATTTGAGCACCGGCAGCGACGTACTGATCGTCGGTGTAACCACTGCCCGCGCCGGCGTTGTGTTCGATCAGCACGGTGTGTCCGGTATGCACCAGCAGGTCGACGCCGACCGGCAGCATGGAAACACGATACTCATGGCTTTTCACTTCACGCGGGACGCCGATGATCATGCGCGGACTCCTGATCGCAGGGCGGGATTGAAACGAACGCGGCGCGTCAGCATGTCTGCATGCCGAAACACCGACGAGACACATTATGCACGATCGCGCGGATCGTCGTCACGCTCGATGAACAGGACTACAATGCTCGCATGCCGCCGGAACACAAAGGTGAGTTGCTCACGCTGATTCTCATGATTGGCTTGATCGGGTTGGTCCTGATCGTCACGATCATTCTGTTGATGGGCGTGTGGCGTCGACAGTTGAATCGGCAGAAAGCCGGCGGTTCGCGGGAGATGTCCACGGAGCAGCCGGACATTTGGCAGGCCGGTGGACAACGTTTGTTGTCTCAGATCGGTGAGGAGGGCGACGCCGATCATTCGCCCGGCTTCGGCAGCGACGGGGGTTCTGATCAAAATCCCAATCAAGACGATGAATACGACGACGGCTACCCGCGCGAGGATCCCTTTTGATTCCCCCTGCAACCCATGACATGACCGGCAAGGTTGCGCTGGTGACCGGCGGCGCCAAGCGCGTCGGCGCGATGATCGCGCTGGCCCTCGCCGATGCGGGCATGGACGTCGCCATCACGTATCGGCACAGCAAAGACGAGGCGGTGCAGACCGTCGCAGTGATCGAGGCGATGGGTCGTCGGGCAATGGCGATTGCGGTTGACTTTGCCGAGCGCGACGCCGCCGACGTGGTGTTTGATGCGTTTACCCAACAGTTCGATCGCCTCGACGCGCTGGTGAACAACGCCAGTGATTTTGAACCGGCGCCGATCGGGCAGGTGACGTTAGAGGATTTTGACACGAACATCGCGGTCAACGCGCGTTCGCCGTTGATGTTGATTCAAAAATTCGCACCGATGCTCGCGGCCTACGCGGTGGTGGACGATGACACCCCGGCCGAATCGCGCGCACCGGTGGAAAGCGCCGGCCGTATCGTCAACTTCATCGACATTCATGTGATGGGCCAGCCGTTGAAAGGGTACATCGCCTACAACGCGGCGAAGGCGGCGCTGATGGAAATTACCATGACCGCGGCGTTGGAACTGGCGCCGATGATCACGGTCAATGCGATCGCGCCGGGCGTGGTGTCCTGGGCGCCGTCGTATACGCCGCAGCAACAGGCGCAATACATGCAGCGCGTGCCGCTGGGCCGACCGGGCACACCGGAGGATGCGGCGAAAGCCGTGCTCTTCCTCGTGCGCGATGCGGATTACTGCACGGGCCAGATCATCCGGTTGGATGGTGGGCGTTTGTGGACGTGAATGACTCTTCAAAGGCAGACGCACGGGGTTCACAAACTCTCTGCCTAGGGAGATGTGGGATTTTTACGTTTCCCCAATCATCTCCGCCACCGTTTCCGCGTTCACCGGTTGAATGATGCCGCGTTCGGTGATGAGTGCGGTAATCAGTTCGTGGGGGGTAACGTCAAACGCGGGGCTGTAGGTTTTCACGCCTTGCGGTGCAGTGCGTGAGCCGAAGCCTTCGGTGATTTCCTCGGCGGCGCGCTGTTCGATCGGGATGCCATCTCCGTCAGCAAGTTGCATGTCGAATGTGGAGCTGGGCGCGGCGACGTAAAACGGAATGCCGTGATGTTTGGCGAGCACGGCGAGGTTGTACGTGCCGATTTTGTTTGCAGCGTCACCGTTGGCGGCGATGCGGTCGGCACCGGTGATGACCATGTCAATCTTCCCTTCGCGCATGACCTGCGCGGCCATATCGTCGCAGATCAAGGTGACATCCACGCCGGCGGCGGCAAGCTCGAACGCGGTGAGCCGGGAGCCCTGCAGCAGCGGGCGCGTTTCGTCAGCAAAGACGGCGATGGGTATCTTTTTTTCGTGTGCGACGTACATCGGCGCGGTTGCAGTGCCGATGCCGCCGGTCGCCAGCGCGCCGGCGTTGCAGTGGGTGAGAATCGTGGGCGATTTCGGATTTGATGCAATGGATTCGATCAATCTTAATCCGTGTTCGCCGATCTGTCGGCACATCGCCGCGTCTTCTTCGTGAATGTGGAACGCTTCGGCGAGTAGCGCTTCGACATCGCAAGGGGCGACGCGTTGCATGCGTTCGAGCGCCCAGAACAGATTCACCGCGGTGGGTCGGCTGGTCGCCAGATGGTCGGCGGTTGCTTTCAATTTGGCTGCGGCATCGTGCTCGTCAGAGCTACCTTGCACGCCGATGACGCAACCGAAGCCGGCGGCGACACCGATCGCCGGTGCGCCGCGCACCGCGAGGCGCTTGATCGCATCCCACACATCCTGCACGGTGCGGCAGTCGGTGTACGTGATTTCGTTCGGCAGCCTGGTCTGTTCCAGCAGGCGCAGGTGGCCGGTGGCGGCGTCGCCGATCCATTCGATGTTTTTGATGGGCGTCATGCCCGGCATGGTAGCGGGACCGGCGAAGTTAGATCTTCATCACCCATCGGTCGAACCCGTCAGGCGACTTTGTTCGGTCATCTGTTGCACGACTTGTTTGGGATCGTTTGTCTGACTAAGAATGTCGAGTTGCCGGCTGGCCCAGGTCGGGCGGTCGGCCATGTCGTTGATGCGTTCCAGGTATGTCAGACATCCCAGCGCTTCGGCGTCGGGCCGTAACAGATCGACCAGGCGTTTGGCGACTTCGCGCGCCGGTTTGGTTTCGTAGGTGGTTTCCTGCACGAGTTGCGCATCGAGGCCGTACCGCGCCGCCCGCCATTTGTTTTGTCGCACCATCATCGGATGGCAGTCATGTTGGTAAGCGCCTTGATCAATCTGATCGGACAGGCCTTTGACCAGCGACTGCACCAGCGCGGCGATCGCCATGGCGTCGTGCAGGTTGCCGGGCATGTCGCAAATGCGCACTTCGACGGTGCCGAAGTTGTGGTGCGGCCTCACGTCCCACCAGATTTCGCGGATCGATTCGATGAAGCCGGTGTCGATCATGTGGTTGATGAGCCAGACGTATTCGCTCCAATTGCGCATCAGCGGCGGCAGGCCGGCGGTGGGCAGGCCGTCCATCACTTTGCTCCGCCACGAATGCAGGCCCGTGCTGCGGCCTTCCCACCACGGGCTGTTGCTGGTTAGCGCAAGCAGGGTGGGCAGGTGATTGAGGATGCGGTCGCAAATCATGACGGCCTTGTCGCCGGAGTCGACGCCGACGTGCACATGCAGACCGAACGTGATGAGTTGCCGTGCAGTGTCCTGAAGCAGGTTGACCAGGCCGTAGTAGCGATCGTCCTGCGTGACGACCTGATCTTTCCAATGTGAAAACGGATGCGTGGCGGACCAGAACAATCGCAAGCCAAGGTCATCGGTCACCCGTTCAAGGACGGATAGTTTGCCATGCATGTCCGCCTCGGCTTCGGCGACGTTCTGGCACTTTTTAGAGTTGATCTCAATGTAGCACTGCATCAACTCCGGTTTGATCGAATCTTCATAGTTCGCGGGAATGCTTTTGAGAATACCTTCATTGGCACTGGCCAGCGCCATCGTGTTTGCATCGACCAGCGCCAATTCCACTTCGACGCCGAGCGAGTGGGTCGGACTAGAATTGAACTCGAGTCGGCTCATGGCGGCTTTCCCTTGCAGCAGCGGTTTGTCAGATTAACTTCCGAACGGAAAGTTCTGCCGACATGATACTGTTGCGCGGGAAAGTGCACGCGTCGGTTGCCGTCGGGCGGGTCATGCCCACTCTGCGTGATCACCCACCTCGCTTTTGTTCCGCTTCGATCATCGCCTTGAGGTCTTCGATGAATCCGTCGATGTCCTTGTCGGTCAACGTCCACGTTACCTGGTTGCCTTTGACTTTCGGGGCAAGGCGCTCGACGAGTGTGTCCGGCAACTGACCTTTGGATTCAGCCTGCAACGCTTTCAACATGGACGTGTTGATGCCGGCAAACGCCTGAGCCGCTTTGTTGTCCCGCGATTGAACGGTAGCATTCACCTTGAGGTTTGGCGGCAGGTTCACGCCTGCCGCGGCCCATTGAAAGCCGCGGGTCAGGTCACTGCTGGGGCCGCCGCCGAGTTCCTTGGGCAGCGTGGGCACCAGTTCATCCAAAGCGCGGCGGACGTAATCAGGGGGAATCACGACCAGTTGAAGCGGCGCATCACCCGTCGCGGCGAAGCTTTGCTTCAGTGCGTTGAACCGTTTGTGTTGATCGTCAGCCGGCGCCAGTTGGAACCGCGCCAAGTGCGGTTTGGAGCCGATGACGACCGCGTCGCCGATTTGCTTTTGCTCGACCGGCATTTGCAGCGACACCATTTGAAGCAACGGCGTGAGCGAATCGACATCCACCTTGTCATGGGTCGGCACCACGATCAGCAACGGTGATTCGGGCAGCGATTCCAGTGAAATGACGGCGAACACTTCGGTCGCACCAGCTTTGGTTAGCGCGCTGATGTACATCTGCATCAGCGTCTTGGCCGCGGTCATCTGCCGCATCGCCTGTTGCTGGTTGTTGTCCTGGGGAAACAGAGCTTTGATCGCACCCTCGAATCGGGTGAACAGCGGATCGAGTTTGACGCGCCTCAGATCCAGACGCAATACCGCGACGGTGCTCTCCTCGACATAGGGAGCAATGGTTTTTGCGATGTTATCCGCGTTTTGCTTTTGCTGGGCGATCAGCGGTGAGGCCGACAGCATCAGCAGGATGGTGATGGTAGCAAGGCGTTTCATAGTTAGTCCTTTGATGAATTCGTGTTTGGGAAGATACATCGATATTTGCCAGTGTCGGTGTCGGGTGGCCAAGGTATGTGTAGCTCACCTTGTCAGTCACTTTCGAAGTGTGACGCGATAATGGATTGCGTCGCGTGTTTGGTTGGCGTCGGCGACGGGGCCTTGTACGGTGGCGGTACCGTCTTTCGCCACGTTGTAGATGAACGGCTTGCCGGTGTACGGATCGCGCGGCGCCGGGGCTTTCAGATCAGCGAGTGAATCAGGCCATCGGCCGTGTTCGGCGGCGTGCATGCGCAGCGCTTCGATCGTCTGCAACGCCGCGAGTCGCCGGTCAAGTCGAACGCTGGCACGCTGCGTAGCGCTGATCGCCGGCAACAGGATGGCGGCGAGCATGCCGGTGTCGCGCTGTTTGACCGCTTTGGTGAAACGCGCCTCGGTTTCGCGTAGACCGTCCACGGCTTGCCAATGCGGAACGGCCATCCATTTGAACAACTCATCGCGCCAATAGGTGAATCGATCCAGTTCATACACCATGGCGACGTGCGAGACCGGGAGCTTGTCGACCTCGGCTTCGGTCATGCCTTTTTCCTTCATGAAGTATCGCTTGGCGCGCGGGTACTGGTAGATCGCAAACCCCGCCGCCATCATGCGCACGCGCTTCATGCCTTCTTCATCGCGATTTTCCATGAACAGAGGGTTATCCGTGACCGTGCCGAGCAGAAAAATGAAATCCTGGTTCGCGTTGTGCGGCAGCAAAGTGAACGGCTCCTGCGCCTGGCGCACCAGCGTTTGCTTGTACATGAATTGAATCCAGAACTGTTCGTACTGCATCGCCTGTCGCATGTCGATCAACGGGTGCGGCAACTCCGCCAGCGCCCAATACAGGTTCGGCGCGTCCGGCTGCTGGATCAGTTCTTCCAACTGTTCGGTCATGATGTGGCAACAGGCCATGCCGACAAGCGATTCGATCAGCGTGCCGCCGCTTTCGAGGTGATGCCCCATCGCCATAACGGTTTTAATGTCTTCGATCGCTTCGTCATAGCGCTTCTGTTTGATGCGCAACCGAATGCGCAGCGCCATCCGTCGCGCCAGCGTGCGGTGATGATGCACGTGTGGCAGTAGGGCGGCGAAGCCATTGACGCGGATGTTGGTGTTGTCCCATTCGACGCGCATCCGGCGTGCGGCGCCGCGCAACATGCCAAGATCACTCGCGTTCCCGATCGCGGCGTCGACTTGCTCGGCCGGCAGTTCGTCGAGAGGCAACTCCAGCCATTTTTTATACTTTTCGGGCCAGGCTTCCTTGGGCAAATTACTTGCCGCCATAAGGTACATCACCGCCGCGTTGCCCGGCTTCTGTTCGTACACCGAAGGCATCAGCCGGTACTTCAGCGCGCGTTTCGGCTGCGGTTTCGGTGAGACGGTCAGCGCGTTGGCCGGACCGGCGTTGACGGCGGTGGCGTTTACCGCCTGTTGCACCACCGGCGGGGATTGGGCGGGTAGATCAGAACTAATCACAAGCAGGATGAAACTGATCACAAGTATTGAACGAAAAGTCATATTGCACCTCGTTGTTGCATTGATGTAAGTCGGGATTGATTCGAGCGGTTCGTGTGGGGTGGTTGTGGCGAAAGCTCGGCGTGCTACAGTCCGTGTAGAGTGGGCGCTGCCCACCTACGAAAGGTCGTC
>JANQKH010000514.1 GCA_028281215.1 Phycisphaeraceae bacterium
CGTGATGATCCCCGAACTCCAGGTGCGACAGCTTTGATGCGTTGCACCACTCACCCTGGTTGTCGGTGTAAAAGATTTCGCCGGCGGGGGAACTCTCGACGCCGGCGGGGCTGCGCAAACCACTGCACATCGCTTCCATCTTGCCGGTCTTCGGATCGATCCGCACCGCCCAGCCGCGCCAGTGCGCCTTGCCGTAGGGTTCGCCGCCGAAGGGTTTGTTCAGTGTGACCCAGAGTTTGCCGTCTTTATCTTTGCGCGGGCCGAAGTTGTATTCGTGGTAGTTCCCGGAAATGGCCCAGTCATCGCTGACCGTTTCAAACGTGTCGGCAATGTCGTCGCCGTTGCTGTCTTTCATGCGCGTCAGTTCGCCGCGCTGCGCGGTGTAGACCCAGCCATCGTGTTGGAGCAGGCCGAGCGGTTGTCCCAGCCCAAACGTCCAGCGTTTGAACTTCGCCTTCGCCGGGTCGCCGTACGCGCCTTCAACGATATAGACCTCGCCGCGCCGCGTGCAGACCATCACGCGGTCGCCCTTCATCGGCATGATGCCGCTGACTTCGAGCACCATGTGTTCGGGAATGGGAAACGAAACGATCTTGTAGTAGTCGTCCTCGCTGGCGGCCGTGGAAACGGTGGACCAGGCAAGGGCGACAAACAAGGCGATCAGGGCGGTCGGTTGTCTCATGGATCGATACTCTGCTTTCGGAGGGACAAGGGAAGCGGCCATTCTACCGGCAGGTGTCCGGACATCGTTCAATGTCCGGACAAGGGGGTACCCCAAGCTCCCTAATATATGCGTTAAATCATTGTTGTTAAAAAAGTTAAATGCATGTCCGGGTAATTTGTCCGGACGTCCGGACCTCATTTTTCGCTCAATAATGTCGGTTTTGATGTCCGGAATCATGTCCGGAACGTGTCCTGACATGTCCGGCGGACATGGTTGGACGACGTTTGTGCGCACAACCATCGTCATCCAGCACTGAAGTGGCAGTCCGGTGACAGTCTGCTCTGGGTTCCACGTCAGCAACACGGTTCCAAGTGCTAACAGGCTCTCGCGATGGTGCTTTTCGCCATCACAGTTTCTCGTCCGTTCCGCGAACATATCAACCTCAGGTTGAAGACATGTCCGCACCGATCACGCGGCACGATCCATTGTACCACAGTTCCAAACAAAATACGAGTATATAATTCAATAAGATTCAGCGAATCAACCAACCCAAAGCTTCAGCGAGGGGTTTTTCAGTTAGCCATCCAATAGCGCGAAGACCGTGAGTCGCGTGAGCCATGCAACCTTTGGTGTTCATGATCGTGATGAAGCCGCCGACCAGACTCAGTCCGTGGCGTCAGTTGCCTTGGACTGCAACCTCAGTTCTTCTTCGGCTTGAAGCAGGTCTTGCATGGCCTCGAAGTTGCTCCGGTAGAGCCTGACCCAGTGTTCGCGCTGGTTGGGTGATTGAGTTGGGTCGTAGGCGAGTTGGAAGCCAAGCCGATGTTGGATGGCGGCGTGGGCTTCGATGCGGACTGCCAATTGTGTGTCCTGCAACGCATCGATTAGTGCGGGAATGGCTCGCCAGAATTTGCGTTCATCGATTTCCCGAATGGCTTGGATGCGGACCCCTTCAGACGGATCGTTGCGTACCAAGGTCGTGAGGGTGGGCTCGGTTAACGTGCCCGCCCGACGCCACGCAACGATAGCGGCTTCGCGAACAGACGGCTTCTTACCGTTTTCAAGCACACTCTGGTAAACCTCTTCGTGCCGGTCAAAGTGGTCATGTTCATTGCGACCAATGGAAGCCAGCGATTGGCGGACATCGACAATCGGCGCGTCGTCAAGTCTTGCGGCAAAAGCACTGAGATCGGACAGCACATCTTCATCGATTGGAATGGCGATCGCTTTGTCCGGGTTGGAGCCAGAGAATTGGATCACCAGCCAAATGACGCCAAGGATTCCGCACGCGATGAATAACCCATGTTGTTTGGTCATGGCAACCAACGTTCATTGCGGACTTGGCTGAAGTTTGGGTCGAGAGTTTCAGGATCAGCCTGATTGACAGCCCCGTCACGGGTGAGGACGTTGATCATGCGATTGGGATGGCGTGCGAAGGTCAGGTTGTCGCCGTCCGCATCGTCGCGGTACCAGTTCCAATTGTCGGTGTTAGGATTGGCGCTGGATTTTTCGTAGTCGATGAGCATGATTTTTCCGCCCGGCAGACTGTCGACGTGGGGATTCATGCCGTAGCTTGCAACGCCTTGGGTGATTACCGTGGGGCCGTACCAATTCCAACCCAGTTCGCCGCCGTTTTGGTCTTCGAACAACAACTCGTTGCCGTCGCCATGGGTCAGCCAGAATCGGTTGCCCGACGCCTTTCTTGCGGAGATGAGCGTTGTGCCGTCGGCTTCGTGTTCGATTTTGATTTGAACGTCATTGAAGTCTTTGTCGCCGGACGGCTGACCGCCCGGTCCGATGATATCTTCGATGACGAGGTACAAAACGTTTTGGCCGTCGTCCTGGTATCCGCCATCCTGTGCGTATTCACCGCCGTCCGCGAAATAGGGCCACCAACCACCGTCGCCTGTGCCGTAAAGAGCGATCAACTCGTTGTATTGAGTCTGTGACAGTTTGCGATGCAATGGGCCGTCCTGCATGTCATAAGTGCCGTTGATGCCAGCCGGGAAACTGCTTCCCTTGTGAGCGATGAATGCACCGGAAAACCCCGCATCACTCGGTTCACTTCCCTCAGTATCTTCGGGGCATGTGGTGACGGAAGCTTCTTCACCGAAATACGCGTGGAGGGTCAGGGGCCAACCGGAAGCTACCATTTGATTCAATCGGCCTTTGGAGACCGCGCCGTCGTTTCGAAAATTCTGATAGGCCTGATAAATGGAGTGTTCGTTGCTTGCACAGATGGCGACCCGCGCCGCACTTCGCCCCTTGGTCAACGCAGGAAGCAGGATGGAAATGACGATGACCACAATGGCGATCACAGCCAGCATTTCCGGGATGGAAAAAGCCAGGGGATTCAAGTGTCTGTTTGATCGACAGCATCTCATCGGTCAGCCTTTCGAGAGGCATGCAGATGTGGCCACGCCGAACTCAACCACAGTGTTGGGTGAATACCCAACGACTGCATTTTATCAAACGATCAACCTAAGAAGGATGTTGCAAGGGTTTTCCCCCTCCCCATGGACGGTAATTCGTATCCCTGTCCCAACTGCAATGACATCAATCAGATGCGACCGTTTGCTTTGAGGTGTGCCAACACGTGATGGATCGTTTCGATCTCGTCCGGTTGGGACAGGTGCTCGGCGAGCGTGGCGGGGTCGGGGGTGACGCCGGCGTCGATGGCGGCGAGGATGTCGGTTTGCAATGCGAGTACCGCGCCGGCCGCTTTCTTACCCGCTTCCACGCCCGGCTGGTGGTAAGCGTTGACATCGATCAGCGTGGCGTAGAAGCCCACCGCCCGTTCATACAGAGCGATCAACCCTCCGAGGCTCCGTGGTGTGACGTCATCGATGGTGATCGTCACCGATCCGCGACCGGATTCATACAGTGCCTGGCGTGTGCCTTGCCAGAAGCCGTGCAGGTAATCACCGGACGTCGCATCGTTTTTGTCCACGGCAATTGAATCGCCGGCTCGATCCTTTTGTGCGACGATAAAGGTGGCGAAGAAGTCGTGCACACCGTCGCGCAGTTGTTGCACGTAGGCGTGTTGATCGGTCGAGCCTTTGTTGCCGTATACCGAGATGCCTTCGTGTACGGTTTCGGTCTTGTCGGTGTTGAATTCCTTGCCGAGCGATTCCATGATCAGTTGCTGAAGGTAGCGCGAAAACAGCAGCAGGCGATCTTTGTAAGGGAGAATGACCATGTTCGGTCGACGCTTCACTTTCACTTCGTGATACCACATGAGTGCGAGCAGGGCGGCGGGGTTTTTCTTGACCGTTTGCTGCCGCGTACACACATCCATTTCCGCAGCGCCGGCAAGGAGTGCGTCGATATCAATGCCTTGCAGCGCGGCCGGCAGCAAACCCACCGCCGACGTCACACTCGTTCGTCCGCCAACCCAGTCGCACATGGGGAACTGTGCGCGCCAGTTTTGGCTTTCCTGGTGCAACGCGCTGTCGACCCCAGTGACGGCGACGGCGTGCTTGGCGAAGTCGACGCCGGCGTCGTCGAATGCCTTTTGTGTTTCGCGCATGCCGTTGCGGGTTTCGGGCGTACCGCCGGATTTTGAAATCACAACGACGAGTGTCTGATCGAGATGGTCTTTCAACTTGCAGAACACGCGGTCGATGCCGTCCGGATCGGTGTTATCGAGAAAGTGAATGCGACGTTGATCCGGCCGGCCGGGCAGGTTCCCGAGCGCATCGGCGACCAGTTGCGGCCCCAACGCGCTGCCGCCGATGCCCACGATCAGCACGTCGGTGAATGCTTTGGCATCCTCGGCGACAAAGGTTTTGATGTCATCGATCGTTTCGCGAATCATTGCGACCAGTTCGTCCGGCGCTTGGTCGGGGTTGCGCAACCAGTAGTGGCCCACCATGCGGCCGGGTTCACCGTGGTCGTCCAACTCGTCGGCGTTGACCTTGACGCCGGCTTCCAACTGTTCCATTGCGGCGAAGGCGGGTGCGAAGTCAATCGAATCGAGGAACGCATCGTCGAAGTTGATGCGTGAAATATCGAGCGAAAGATGCAGGGCGTCGCAGGTGCAAAGCAGGTCGTTGTAGCGTTGCCAGAGCGAATGGATGGTTTGCGTGGGCATGGTTGTGTCCTGAGTGCGATCGCGAATCATATCCAATGCCGGCGAAGAAATATACGTCTGTCGAGTCCACCACCACTGCACCCACTTGCCGATGATCAGAATCAGGAGCGGTGAAAAGACAATGACAAGGCATGCAGTGATACAGGCATCATCATGTTCAAACAAGGCGAAAAATGGAATCATTCATTTAACCGAATGTGCGTTCGGTGAGCGAATCATTCGACAGCGATTACCGCATGATATGGCGATCCAGATCGCGAACAGTCAGACGATGCCGGCGGCCGACAGGGATGACAGGGTCAGTCGGCGGTGCATTAGTGGAGGGCTCGTTGGTTGTGGTGTTGTCGGTGGAGTTGGCGTCGCCGGGTTGTCCTTGGTCGGCGGCGTCGCCGCTTGCACCGACAGGCGGCACGTAGAGTTCGGCGAGCACGATGGGAAAGCTGCGGTCCGGGGTGAGCAAACCGCCGACGGGGAAACCTTCGCCGTGCTGGTTGATAAAGTGGTTGAGCTGATAGCGGTTGTTGGTGCCGATGCTGATGCGCGCCAGTTGGCCGACGTATTGCTGGTTGAGCCAGACCTGCACGTTTTCGTAGGCGACGGACGTGCGGTTGACGATGGTGACCTGATCACCTTTGCGGACGACGACAATGTCGAGGTCGTCGCCGAGTTTGGCTTTGGCGGGATAGATTTCCGATTTGAGTTTCGCCGCGGCGTCCGGGTCGGCTACCGCGCCGAGCAGGTAGGCTGACCGCGGAATCTCCGGCAGTTGCAGGCCGCCGGTGCCATTGTTGCAACCGGTGCCGGTAAACAAAGCGAACGCGGCGAACGTGAGGATGGTGAGCTTGATTGGATTCATCTTTTAAATGCAGTCGTGTCAGGTGGGTTTGGGTTCAGGGTTCAAGTCGCATCCGTCTTCTTTCATCATTCCCACATCCCACTTCCGCCTTCTATCCTCCCCTTCCCGCCTATAATCCCAACCATGGTTCGATTCGGCAAGCTTCAACTCGACGCCCCATTTTTTCAGGCGGGGCTGGCGGGCTATTCCGACGCGGCAATGCGGTTGATCGCCCGGCGGCACGGCTGCCCGTACGCCATCACCGAAGCGATGCTGGACCAGTTTCTCCTTAACGGAGGCAAGGGATTGGCGGCGGCGGAACTGGACGATGAAGACCACCCGATTGCCGGGCAGTTGATGGGTTCGCATCCTGCGGAAATCGCCGCGGGCGCCAAAATCCTGGTTGGGTTGGGCTATGACGTGATCGATGTGAACCTGGCGTGTCCGGTGAAAAAGATTCGCCGTAAAGCGCGGGGCGGCCACCTGATGCAGGCGCCGGACGAGGCGATCGCCATCCTCGATGCGGTGCGGCAAGCCGTCGGCGACGATCGGCCTTGCACGGTGAAACTGCGGCGCGGCACGAACGACTCGGCGGAGGCAACGGCTCACTTTCATCGCATCTTCGAAAGCGTGATCAGTCTGGGTTACGCCGGCGCGGTGGTGCACGGGCGGTCGGTGGAACAGAAATACATCGGTCCGGCACGGTGGGCGTTTTTGAAAGACCTGACGTCGACGTACGCCAGTGCGGCGCGCGACGGATTTGTCATCGGCGGGTCAGGTGACATCTGGCAGGCGGCGGATATCTTCCGCATGATCGAGGAAACTGGTGTGCAACTGGTGAGTGTGGCGCGCGGATGCATCGGCAACCCGTGGATTTTCCGACAGGCGCGGGCGTACATGGCCGGCGACAAAGATGCAGTCAATCGTCCGCCGACGATCATCGAGCAACGTGATGTGTTACGCGAACACTTTGAACTGAGCGTTGGTCTGCATGGCGAAAAGAAAGCCGGCATGATGATGCGCAAGTTCGGCATCAAGTTTTCTCATCACCACCCGCAGGGTGATGACGTCAAGGATGCGTTCATCAAAGTGAAATCGCTGGCGGATTGGCGGGCGGTGTTGGACGCGTTCTACACGGAATCTGTATCCTTGCCCCAAAACCATGAGCCGGTTGGCGCCGGAAATCCGGGCAACGACGCGACCGAGCCGTGGTCCTGCAATGTCGCATGACCAATCACAGGGGCAGCATGACGGACGAAACCCAGAGCAAGGACGCGAATGTAGACGCGATGCCGGGTGCCGAATCGCTGCGCCTCGCCGTCGTTGGTGACATCCATCTCTACCGCACGCGCATTGCGCCGTGGCGCATGCTCAATAAGCGCCTGCTCGGGCAGGTCAATCTCTGGTTCGAGCGTCGGCACAAGTTCGACCCCGCGCTGCTGCCGGCGGTGTGTGAACAGATCAACCGTGTGAATCCCGATAGGCTGTTGTTGACTGGTGATGTGACCACCACCTCGTTGCCGGAGGAGTTTGCCGATACGGTGGAAGCGTTGAAGTTGATCGACGAGTCAATTCCGATCACCGCGATCGCCGGCAACCATGACCGTTACACCTACACCTCCGCGCGGCGGAAGTTGTTTGAACAGGCTTTGCATCCGCATGTGCCGGACACGTTTCCGCACTTCGAGAAACTCAATGACACGTGGCATTTACTTGCGCTCGACGCCGCGATGCCGCGCAAGCTCACCGCGCGGGGTTTGATCGGCGATGAGCAGATCAAAACCGCGCATGCATTGCTTCAGACGCTCAGCAAGGACCAGGGTGTGGTGGTCATGTGCCATTACCCGGCATTTGAGCGCGAGGGGGATCGCTATCGTTGGAATCATCTCTTGAAAGATATGCCGCAGTTGCAGGCTTTGCTGAGCGACTGCCCCGCCCGGGTGTTGCATGTGCACGGCCATGAACATCACGCGTGGTTTTACCCGGTGCCGACGGAGGGTTTTTCACACGTGATCGATATCAACGCCGGCGCGCCGGTGATGAAGACGAAGGAACATCCGTTCGGGCAGGGGTTCTGTGAGTTGCAGTTGCCTGCCGATGCGCCGAACGCGGTGACCTACCTGCATCATTACCGTGATCACAACGGCGAATGGACCACGCAGGCGTCCCATAAGTGATGCGGCCACGGTTGCTGACGCAATCAATCCATTCTTCGATCCGGTCGATGAGAATAGACGTAACTGTGTCATTCCCGCGTGGAATTGCCTCATTGGCATCCCGCTTTACCCAAGGATCGCCTGCATGTGTGGAATCGTCGCTTACGTCGGCAACAAACCCGTCGCGCCACTGCTCGTTGAAGGGCTCAAACGGCTGGAATACCGCGGTTACGACTCGGCGGGTATGGCGCTGATCAACGGCGATGCGCTGCGCGTGACCAAATCCGTCGGCCGCGTCAGCGTCCTTGAATCGCTGATCAAGCACAGTGATGAAAGCGACACCGCCGGCCACCTCGGCATTGCCCACACGCGCTGGGCGACGCACGGCGGAGTGACCGAAGCAAACGCCCATCCGCACACCGGTCGAACACGGACCGGCCGACGTGTCGCCGTTGTGCATAACGGCATCATCGAAAACTACGCGACGCTCCGCATCTACCTTGAAGGCAAAGGTCACACGTTCGCTTCCGAAACCGACACCGAAGTGCTGGCGATTCTGATCGCTGAACTTTACGAAGGCGATCTCGAAAAAGCAGTGCAGGCGGCAATGCGCGAAGTGACCGGCGCGTACGCCGTCGCGGCGATTTGTGATGGCGAGCCGCATACGCTGGTCGCCGCACGCAAGGGATCGCCTTTGATCATCGGCATCGCGGACCGAAGTTACATCGTCGCGTCCGACGCCTCGGCGATCATCAGCCACACCACGCAGGTGATCAACCTCGACGATTACCAGGTCGCCCGTTTGTGCGCCGGACCGAACGACAAGGAAAACAAGGACGGCGGCCCGTGGGCGGTCGATTTCCGTACGACGACAATTGACAATGTGCCGGTCACACAACAGATTCGCGACCTCGATTTCAAACTCGAAGAGATCGAACTCGGCGGCTACGAACACTTCATGCTCAAGGAGATCATGGAGCAACCGGAGGCGCTGCGCAACTGTCTGCGCGGGCGAATCGATCAGCGCGAAGGCCGGGTCGTGCTTGGCGGGATGAACGCCTTTGCGCGGGAACTGCTCCGCGCCAGCCGTTTCATTCTTTCCGCACAAGGCACGGCATATCACGCGGGTTTGATCGGCGAATACCTGTTTGAGGATCTCGCCAAGGTGCCCGCGCGTTGCGAGTACGCCAGTGAGTTTCGGTATCGCAATCCGATCATCGAACCGGACACCGTCGCCATCGCGATCAGTCAGTCGGGTGAGACGGCCGACACGCTCGCCGCGCTGCTCGAAGCGAAAGAACGCGGCGCCCTGGCGATCGGTGTGGTCAACGCGGTCGGCTCAACGATTTCGCGCGAGACCGATGCCGGCGCCTACTTGCACGTTGGTCCCGAGATCGGCGTGGCGTCGACCGAAGCATTCACCGGGCAGGTCACCGTTCTGACATTGCTTTCCCTGTTTGTCGGCAAACGCCGATTCATGTCAGCGGAAAGCGTCGCACAACATCTACGTCAACTCGAGCAGATTCCCGACCTGATCGAACGCGTCTTGCAACAGAGCGATCACATTCGCGACTGCGTCAAGCGTTATGTCGACCGCGACAACTGGCTGTTCCTCGGCCGGGGATACAACTACCCGGTCGCCCTCGAAGGCGCGCTCAAACTCAAGGAAATCAGC